>JAZKID010000001.1:0-4449 GCA_040385045.1 Pseudomonadota bacterium
GACGATGTCATGTGTCGCGCTTAAGAAAGCAAAAACGACTGTCAGCAAGGCAATCGCCTGAATATTCCTGTCGGGGGAAAAAGTCGAAATAGCAAAAATGACAATGAACAATGCAATCTCGATCACCAGCAGCCATGACCGCCGCCGCCCGAGAATCGACAATAAAGGCAGTTTTACCTGATCGATCAGCGGCGACCAGACAAATTTGAAATTGAACGGGATTTGCACCAGCGCAAACATGCCGATGGTCTTCAGGCTGATGCCTGCCGTCGTCAGCCATGCGCTTAACGTGCCAGCCACAAGAGCCAGCGGCAACCCGCTGGCGAAGCCGAGAACAACGACCGCCAGCACATTTTTGCGCAAATAAAGCATAAGCCCCCTTTTGCCGCTTGAGCGGCGGTATGCCTGTAAAGTATAAACTTTGTGCAAGTGAATAAAACTGCCATAATTCAGTTATAAAGACAGTTTTTCGGAACCGATGATGCACCTTCTTTTTTTCTTTGCCGTTCTTTTTGCTGTCTGCGCCAGTAATAGTGCGCATGCGCAGACGTCATATGAAATCGCGCCACCTTCTATCAACATGCCGCTTTCAAATCCGTTTCAGGGAGGAGAAACCGAAACACCAAACGCGATTGACCTTGGTACATCGGTCAAGCTGGCGGCATTACTCAGCGAGACAACACCGATTTTAACCCGCGATGTGATCTGGCGCATTTATTCCGAGCGCGCCGATGAGCAACAAGGTCTTTCCCTCGTTACCGAAACAAATGATGCGCAACCGCAGCTCCGACTGCCGCCGGGAAATTACGTTATCAATGCCGCATTCGGCCGCGCCACCGTCACGCGCCGTTTGCAGATCGGCAACGTGCCGATCAACGATCGCTTTATTCTGAATGCCGGCGGGCTGGTGCTTGGCGGCGCGGTCGATAAACAGGCCATTGCAAATGCAAAATTGACAGCAACGGTTTTTACCGGGCCCGGACCGGGCGGTATGCTCGTTCTCGAAAGTGCACATGCGGGGCAGATCATCCGCCTGCCCGAGGGCGATTATTATGTCATCTCACGCTACGGCGATGCGAACGCGATGCTGGCGGCCGATATTTCCATCCAGTCCGGCATGGTGACGGAAGCGACCATGAACCACCGTGCCGCGCAGGTTGTTTTGAAACTTGCCAATGAATCGGGCGGTGAAGCGATCGCGAACACGACATGGTCCGTGCTCACACCAGGTGGTGATACGGTGAAAGAAATGATCGGCGCTTTTCCGTCGGTCATTTTACAGCAAGGTGAATACACCGCCATCGCCCGCAATGAAGGCCGCACTTTCAATGCCAATTTTACCGTCGAACCCGGGAAAGATCTCGAGATTGAAGTGCTGACACAGTGAGAGCGACGGACCAAGTCCGCCAAATCTTGCCCGTGACATGATTTGAGTTCTGAACGCCTTGAGCGCGAGCGAAAGGCTACGCCGCCGCGCTTACTTTATTTTTTCTGCGCGCTATATCCGCAGGCTTGGCTTCCTCAACCAAAGCATTCAGCGCCGCATCAAGTGTCGTCGCGTTCTGATCTTGAGAGCCGAGGCGCCGAATGTTCACTTCGCGCGTTTCGGCTTCCTTTTTGCCGACGACCATCAACACCGGCACTTTCGCGAGTGAATGCTCGCGCACCTTGTAATTGATCTTTTCATTACGCGTATCAAGGTTCGCGCGCAGGCCCGCCGCAATGCAGGCATCAACGACTTCCTGCGCATAAGTGTTGGCCTCTTCCGTAATCGTTGCAACAACCACTTGCACCGGCGCCAGCCACAGCGGCAGGTGCCCCGCAAAATGTTCGAGCACGATGCCGGTGAAACGCTCCATCGAACCACAAATAGCGCGGTGGATCATCACAGGAATTTTTTTCGAGCCGTCCGAGGCGATGTAAAACGCGCCGAAACGCTCAGGTAAGTTGAAGTCCACCTGCGTCGTGCCGCATTGCCAGTCGCGGCCGATCGCATCACGCAGCACATATTCGAATTTCGGACCATAAAACGCACCCTCGCCCGGATTAATGCCGGTTTTGATGGTGCCGCCGGATTGCTCTTCGATCTGCTTCAGTACGCGCATCATTGTCGCTTCGGCTTCGTCCCACATCGCATCGGTGCCGACACGTTTTTCAGGACGCGTCGAAAGCTTGACGACAATGTTGTCAAAACCAAAATCTTTATAAGTACTGAGAATGAGGTCATTGATCTTCAAACACTCATCCGCCATCTGCTCTTCGGTGCAGAACACGTGCGCGTCGTCCTGCGTAAAACCGCGCACGCGCATCAGGCCGTGCAGCGCGCCGGATGGCTCGTAACGATGCACAATGCCGAACTCGGATAATTTAATCGGCAGGTCGCGATAGGATTTCAGACCATGCTTGAAAATCATCACATGGCCGGGACAGTTCATCGGCTTGATGGCGTAAACGCGATCGTCTTCATGGTCGTCATGTGCGCAGCAGGCCTGAAACATGTTTTCACGGAACCAGCCCCAGTGACCGGACGTTTCCCACAAACTTTTGTCGAGCACCTGCGGCGCATTCACTTCCTGATAGCCAAGCGGCTTCAGGCGACGGCGCATATAAGAAACGAGTTCCTGAAACAACGTCCAGCCGTTCGCATGCCAGAACACGGTGCCAGGACCTTCATCCTGAAAATGAAACAGGTCCATCTCGCGGCCGAGTTTGCGGTGATCGCGTTTTTCCGCTTCCTCGATCTGGTGCAGGTATTCGTCGAGCTGTTCCTGTGTCGCGAAAGCGGTCGCATAAATGCGCGTCAGCATCGCGTTCTTGGCGTCGCCACGCCAATAAGCGCCCGCCACTTTCAAAAGTTTGAACGCCTTGCCGATCTGCCCGGTCGATGTCATGTGCGGACCGCGGCAAAGATCGAACCAGTCGCCCTGTTTATAAATCTTCAGGTCCTGATCGGCCGGGATGGCATCGATCAGTTCGAGTTTATAATTTTCGCCCTTGTCGGCGAAAACCTGTTTTGCTTTTTCACGCGTCCAGATTTCTTTTGTGAATGGCGCATTCTTGGCAATGATTTCCGCCATCTTTTTTTCAATCACGGGGAAATCTTCAGGCGTAAAAGCGCTGTTGCGCGCAAAGTCGTAATAGAAGCCGTTGTCGATGGTTGGGCCGATCGTCACCTGCGTGCCCGGCCACAACGCCTGTACCGCCTCCGCCATAACGTGTGCGGCGTCATGACGGATCAGCTCCAGCGCACGCGGATCCTCGCGCGAAATAAATTCGATTTTGGAATCTTTGGAAATAGCATCATTGAGATCCGCGACCTCACCATCAAGTGCCATGGCAACAGTGCGCTTTGCCAGCGAGGGCGAAATGCCCTTGGCGATATCATAGCCGGTGATGTCTCTAGGAAACTGGCGCTGCGCGCCGTCGGGGAACATAACCGTAATCGTCATTGTCATCCTCACTCCCGCAAACGAGGCGGGTAAGTTGTGTTGCGGCAGTCATATAACAGCCAAATGTAACTGGCAAGTTTATGAACGCTGAAGCCAGCCCGCCACCAGCGAAATCTGGTCGTCGGTCATCAGTGCGGGCGCGTGACCGACACCTTGAATTGTGACCTTTTCCGCGTTTGGATTCAGTGCGCACATCCTATCGACTGTTTCGGCATCGAGAATGTCCGATGTTTCGCCGCGCATGATGAGCACAGGGATTTTAACCGCCTGCCAGAAGGCGCTGAAGTCTACATCCTGAATCTGCGTGAAATCCATGGTGTCGGCACGCTTGGGGTTGATGATGGCCAGATCGTAAGAGCGACTATAGCTCCTGTCCTTGTTCTGAGCGAAAGAAATATCGAAAAACAGTTTCCACATCTCCGGCAGGTGCGCGATGCCGAAATCGGCACAGACTTTTCTTAAATAAGTATCCGCCTCAGTATATGTTGCGAAACTTTGCGGCGTGTTGAACATTGAACAATAAATGCGCTGCAAGGCCTCCTTCTTCACCAGCATGCCGATGTCGTTTATGACCATTTTGCGGATACGGCCGGGATGCGTCGCCGCAATATTCATGCCGATGATGCCGCCCATCGACGTGCCGGCCCAGTCGACATTCTGAAGCTGCAACTGGTCGAGAAGGTTGATGCAATCCAGCGCGCAATTGCTGCTGTTGTAATCAGCCGGGTTTTTCAGATGCTCGGATTCACCGCGTCCGGCCATCGAAAAGCATAGGACACGCAAGCCGCGCCGCGCGAGTTCGGCCGCCAGCAAATCGAAATCATGCGCATTGCGCGTAATGCCGTGCACGCAGACAATCGTGCGCGCGGCGTTGGGATCACCCCATTCATAAAAAACGATTTCATGCGTGCCCGTGTCGCCATTATAATTTGGAACGCGAAGGCTGCGGCGCTTGTATTTTTCCGGCACCGGATCATAACCCTGCCCGCCGCCGGGGCGG
>JAZKID010000001.1:4459-14489 GCA_040385045.1 Pseudomonadota bacterium
ACGTTTGAACATCATCCACCAGCCTTTCAATGCGCCATGCTTATGGATGGCTTGCAGCGCATATTCCGAACAGCTTGGCTCGAAGCGGCACCAGTGGCCGAGAAAGGGTTTCAGGCTCCAGCGGTAAAGATGGATGGGCAATGCCGCGAAAAATTTCATGTTTTACCTGCGGCATTTTCAATCGCAGCGAGCGTAGCATCAAAAACAAGCAATGTTGAATCCTGCCGCGCCGGATAAGCACGCACGCTTTCAAACAGCGCGAAGTCTTTCCATTCGCCTGAAGGCGGCGGACCGTTTTCTTTCAGCATCGCATGCATCTGATCGCGCAACATTTTCAGCTCATCATAGGTCTTGCCGATCACGTGTCGCGCGAAAAGCGATGCGGTGGCTTTCCCCAGCGCGTCGCAGGCTTCGACATCCTGCGCAAAAGCGCTGACATGATCATTGTCCATTTTTATATCAACCGTGATGGACGAGCCGCACAGTTTCGCCTGCTTCGTTGCGGTGCCGTCCGGATTTTCAAGCCGTCCAGTGTGCGGAATATCGGCGCAGAGATCGAGGATGCTTGTGGTGTAGATTTCGTCCACGTTATTCTGCGGCGCTCATTGCCTCGCGCGAGGCGGCAGGAACACGCGCCGGTTTTTTGCGCGACAGCAAGACATACATACATGGCACGACGAACAGCGTGAAGAAGGTGCCGATCGTCAGACCGCCGACAATCGCCTGCCCAATCTGCCGTTGCGCCATTGCACCAGCGCCGGTCGCAATCGCGAGTGGTAATGCCCCGAACACCATCGCCGCCGTCGTCATCAGAATCGGGCGCAGGCGCAGACCCGCCGCTTCCTTGACGGCATCGATTTTCGACAATCCGCGCTCCAGCCCGTGATTAGCGAATTCGACGATCAGGATGCCGTGCTTCGCCAGCAGCCCGATCAAACTCAGCAACCCGATCTGGCTGTAAATATTCAGCGTCCCGCCGAAAATCCACAGCGTTAAAATCGCGCCGAACAGAGCGAGCGGCACAGACAGCAGGATGATGACAGGGTCGACGAAGCTTTCGAACTGCGCCGCCAGCACAAGATAAATAAACATCAGGCCGAGCACGAACAGGCCGAGAAGTTCCGAGCTGGTTGTTTTATAATCACGCGATACGCCGGAATAATCATAAAGCAGTGCCGGATCATTGATGTCCTTCACGCTGCTTTCAAGAAAATCGAGCGCCTGTCCAAGGCCGATGCCGGGCGCGAGTGTCGCGCTGATCGTGGCTGCACGCAATTTGTTGAAGTGGCTCAGCTCGCGCGGCTTCACCGTTTCCTTGATATCGACGAGATTGGAAAGCTGTATCATCTGCCCGTCGCCGGCGCGCACGAAAATGCGCGAGACGTCATCAGGATTATGGCGGTCGACATCCGCGATCTGCACGACGACATCATATTGCTGGCCGTTACGCTTGAAGCGCGTCACGTCGCGGCTGGCAAGCATGCTCTGCAGCGTATTCGCAACATCGCCGACAGGAACGCCCAGCGTCAGCAGCTTGTCGCGGTTAACATTGATATCGAGCTCCGGCGTCGAAAGGCGCAAATCCGAATCCGGCCCCTGAAACAGGCCGGACGTATTCATTTTTTCCATCACCGTGTTCACGGCGCCTTGCAGCTTGTCATAGGTGCCCGTCGTCTGCAGCACGAAACTGATCGGGCGGCCGATGCCGCGCTGGCCGAGCGAAGGAAGATTGATCGGGAACGCATTGATGCCGGGAATGCCCATGAACTGGCCGAACAGCTGGCCGGTGATGTCGAACTGGCTGCGGTGGCGCTGGTCCCACGGCTTCAGCGTCATGATCGCGAAACCCTGGTTGACGTTGTTAGTGCCGAGAACGATGAACGTGCGCTGCATTTCCGGCATGCTCATATATATCGCCTCGATCTCGCCGACATAACGCTGCATGTAATCCAGCGTTGCGCCATCGGGGCCGGAAACCACCGTGAAAATAATATTGCGGTCTTCCAGCGGCGCCAGTTCGCGCGCAAGACGCGAGCTGATGAAAATCGCCGCAAGGCCGACGCCGACAAGGCTGATCGCGACAATCACGCGGTAATTCAGAACGCGGCCCAAAAGGTTCGAATATTTCACCCGCACCCATTCGAAATAAGGCTCGGTTTTCCGGTAAACCTTGCTGTGTGTCAGGTCGGCATTCAGAAAACGCGCGCACAGCATCGGCGTCAGCGTCAGCGCGACGACACCGGACACAAGCACAGCGCCCGCAAGCGTCAGCGCAAATTCCGTAAACAGTTTGCCGGTGATGCCGGTCGAAAAGGCGATCGGCGTGAACACGGCGGCGAGCGTGATGGTCATGCCGATAATCGCGAACACGATTTCCCGCGCACCGCGCAGGCCAGCCTCGTAAGGCTTCATGCCCTCTTCGATATGCCGCGAAATATTTTCAAGAACGACGATCGCGTCGTCGACGACAAGACCGATGGCGAGCACGAACGCGAGCAGCGTCAGCGTATTGATCGAGAAACCCAGCGCATACATGATTGCGCAGGCGCCGATCAGCGAGATGGGAATGGCGAGCAGCGGAATAATCGTCGCACGCAGACTGCGCAGGAAGACAAGAATAACGACGACGACCAGCAGCACGGCATCGAAAATCGTTTCCTGTACCGACTTGATCGACTGCGAAATGAACAGCGTCGTGTCGTAGCCGACTTCCAGCTTCATGCCTTCCGGCAGCTGCGACTGGATTTGCGGCAGCACGCGCTGCATTTCAGCGGAAATATCCAACGGGTTGGCCGTCGCGTTTTTGACGACGCCGAGCGCCACGGCCTGCTGACCGTTCAGGCGCGTCAGCGTTCGCTCGTCTTTCGCACCAAGCTCGACACGCGCGACATCTTTCAAACGCACTTGGGCGTTGTCAGCAACCTTGACGACGATATTGCCGAACTGCTCCGGCTTTTCGAGATCGCTATTGACGAGAACGGAAAATTCGCGGTCCTGGCTTTCGACGCGGCCCGACGGCAGTTGCAGGTTCTGGCTACGAATGGCCGTTTCGATATCCTGTGTCGTCAGATTATAAGCGGCCAGCCTGTCGCGGTCGACCCACACACGCATCGACCAGCGGCGTTCGCCGAAAATATTGACGCTCGACACACCGGAAATATTTTCAAGACGCGGGCGCACGATCGTGTCGGCATAGTCGGACACTTCCAGCGCTGAAGCGCGGTCAGACGAGAATGAAATATAAATAATCGGCTGTGCATCGGCTTCGGTTTTCGAAATCACCGGCTCGTCGATGTCTTCCGGCAACTGCCCGCGCACACGCGCCACGCGGTCGCGCACGTCGGCCGCCGCGGCATCAGGGTTGCGGCCGAGCTTGAAATTCGCACTCACGCGCGCCGTACCGAAACGCGAGTCAGATGTGACGAAATCAATCCCTTCGAGGCCGGCCAGCTGGTCCTCGATCGGCTTCGTCACCTGGCTTTCCATAATTTCCGGGCCGGCACCGGCATAGGAAACCTGCACGGTGATGCTGGTCGATTCAGCCGCCGGATATTCGCGCACGTTGAGGCGCTGGAAACTGACGACGCCGAGCAGAATAATCAGGAGGTTTATCACCGCCGCCGCTACAGGACGGCGGATGCAAAATTCGGGAAGGCTCATTTGCCCTGCCCTTTGGCCGGCTCTGGCGCTTTCTGCTGCGGCGCTTCGCGCACTTTCACCGGCATGCCGCCGCGCAAACGCATCTGCCCCGCTGTCACGACCTGATCGTTTTCGTTCAGGCCTTGCGATACTTCGACAATGCCCGCATTGCGCAGGCCGGTTTTAATTTCGACCTGCTCGGCCTTTCCGTCGGCGATTTTGAAAACAAGCGTCTTGTCGGCAACCGGCACCAGCGCCGCTTCGGGAATGGTCAGCGGCTGTTCGGCCTGCTGCAGCGGGATCGACACGCGCGCAAAAAGACCAGGACGCAGCTTGATGTCTTTATTTTCAATTTCCGCGCGCAGGCGGATCGAACGCGTACGTTCGTCGACAAGCGGATCGACCACCGTCACCTTGCCGGAAAAATGTTCGCTGCCCAGCGCATCGACGGTGATGTCGACAAGCATGCCGCTTTTCAGGCTGCGCAGGAAAATTTCCGGTACCGAAAAATCGAGCTTCAGCGGATTGAGCGTTTCAAGTGTGGCGAGTTCCGTACCAGCAGCTACCCAGTTGCCGGGGCTGATCTTGCGAATGCCGATACGGCCTGAGATCGGCGCGCGCAATTCCGTTTTGTCGAAACGCGCTTTCGCCGAAGCGACCGCCGCCGTGCTGATGCCGAGCTGCGCTTTTGCCGCGTCGACATTCTGCTGCGATGTCGCACCTGTTTTGCCAAGACGCTGCGAGCGGTCGAAGTTTGCCTGCGCGAGCGCGAGGTTTGCCTGCGCTTGCGCCATATCGGCACTTTGAATATCGCTGTCGATCGAAATCAGCAGCTGGTCTTTTTTGACATCCTGCCCTTCTTCGAAATGCACTTTCTCGATCACGCCCGCAAATTCCGGTCGCAGTACCACGCTTTCCTGCCCGAGCAGCGTGCCGACAGCGGTGATGGAATCATAGATCGGCTTGCGCTCCACTTTTGCAGCATCGACGAGCGAGACCATGCCGCCCGGACCGCCCATGCCCATCGGTCCGCCGCCCTGCGGCGCGCTGTTCATGCGGTAATAAAAAATCCCCGCCCCGAGGATGGCCAGCGCCAGCACAATCAGGGTACGCGGCCGCGCCTGTATCTTCTGGCCAAGACGGGAGACGGATTTTTGAAAATTCTGGTTCACGGGGTCTTGGTTCCTTGGGCTTCCTGCAAAAACACCAATCGCGAAAGAGAAAACGGCCCCTTTCACCCTTCGGTGATGATTGGCTGGTACTTTTGAATTAACGTTTTGAACACTCTTAAGGTGCACCGCAGCATGCTGCAAGGTTTAGGGTTTTTATTTGGCGGGGAACGCACAAACGGCGAAAAAACGCCGCCGGATGGCCCTGAACCGCGTAAGCTGAAGATCGGACTTGCCCTTGGCGGCGGCGCGGCGCGCGGCTGGGCGCATATCGGCATCCTGAAAAGGCTCGATGCGGCGGGAATCGTCCCCGATATCGTGGCCGGTACATCCATCGGCGCGCTGGCTGGCGGCTGCTATGTGGCCGGAAAACTCGGCGAGCTTGAAGCCTTCACGCGTACGCTGACAAAACGGCGCATTTTCAGCCTGCTTGATGTGTCATTGCGCGGTTCCGGCCTGATCGGCGGGCGCAAGCTGATCGAACTTCTCGATACGGATCTGATGTATGACCGCATCGAAAACCTGCCGCGCAAATTCATTGCTGTCGCCACCGAATTAAAAACCGGCCACGAAGTCTGGCTATCAAAAGGCTCCATGGTCGATGCGTTGCGTGCGTCCTATGCCCTGCCTGGGATTTTTGAACCCGTGCAACTTGGCGGCCGCTGGCTGATCGACGGCGCCCTCGTCAACCCGTGCCCTGTTTCGGTTTGCCGCGCTTACGGCGCCGACCTCGTCATTGCCGTTGTGCTGCATGCCGACAACTTCGGGCGCAGCGGCCTGATTGCCGATCATGGCGGCTTCGGCAACGAAAGCGCGAAAGACAGCCAGCGTCAGAATGACCCCGCACCTTCTTCCGCAAAAGCAGACAGAATGGCGCGCCGGAAAATACTTGGCGAGCGCGGCGGCGCGCCCGGTCTTTCAAGCGTGATGATCGAGTCATTCAATATCATGCAGGACCGCATTGCGCGCGCGCGCCTCGCAGGCGACCCGCCCGACGTTCTGATTTCACCGAAACTCGGCATTGGCCTGTTTGAATTTCACCGCGCCGCCGAAGCGATCGCGATCGGCTGGGAAACAGTCGATAAAGTTTTACCTGAAATCAAAGCCGCGCAGGACGCACTGGCTTAATTTTTCTAAGCCGCGAGAATGTAAGAGCGGAAAGCTTCCGCCTCGTTCTCGAGTTCGCCGATGCGATGTTTGACAAGATCACCGATAGAAACGAGGCCGACAAGCCGCGCATCGCGCGTGATCGGCACATGACGGAATTTTCCTTCCGTCATCAGGCGCATGATTTCGCCGACAGGTTCGTCTTCCGTCGCGGTGACGACGCGATCCGTCATAATTTCCTGCGCGGATTTTTTGAGGACAGCCGTGCCGGATGATGAAAGTGCACGCACGATATCGCGCTCGGAAACGATGCCAAGCAGGTTTTCTTTTGCATCGACGATAATGACGGCGCCGATGCCCTGCTCCTGAAGCTGTTTGGAAATTTCTGCGATGGTCGTTTGCGCGAGAGCCGTCTCGACGCCATAGCCCTTACGTTCAAGAATCCGTCCAACGGTCATGACTTTTCCTCCCAAGCTGTCTCTAAGAATGTTTTTTACTTCCCAATTATTGCTTGGGTTTTAGTAAAGTTTGAGAATGATGCCACACTTTTAAAGAAGCGCAAGACTATTCTCATCACGGTTTCGTAAAAACGCTTACGCCTTTCCCAAGATGTTTTTATGACAGGGATTTTTTCACCGGGTCGAACAGCGCAAATAAAATGATGCCTGCAATAAAGCCGCCGATATGCGCCTGCCAGGCGATCTGCATGCCGGGACCGACAAGCGTTGCACCCGCACCAAAAACAAAATTCAGCGCGAACCAGAGAACAACGAATATCAAAGCCTGACGGTTGCGCATGTTATCGATCAGCGACGGCGCGGGATTGAAAACGGCACGATCATTCGCGCGGTTCATCAATGGACCATCCGGTTCAAATGCAAAACGGACCGCTGCCGCCGTCAGCGCGGAAATAATTGCCGACGCGCCGATCATCGGCAGGCCGCTGTTTCCATAGCTGAGGAAGTGCGCGAGTGCGCCTGCTGGTGCAGCAAGCAGGCAGAAAAGGATAAAGCGCAGCGTGCCGAAACGTTTTGCGACCGGGCTGCCGAAAGCCAGCAGCCAAAGAACGTTCATTAAAAGATGACTCCACCCCGCATGCATCAGCGCATAACTGAAAGGCGAAACGAACCATTGCAGCGGATAAAAGTCACCAGCTGTGGTGGACGAAAAAAATGCCGGGATGAATGCAAAGTTGATCAGCAACATTTCATCCGTCTCAACGCTGACGAGATTGCGGATGATGTGCACAACCAGAAGCAGGCTCGCAAACACAACCACGGAGCGCGGTGCGCGAAGAAAGGGTTCCTGTTTTATCGTCACAACATCACTTTCCTGAAAAAATATTTTCTGTTGCATTTAACCTGGCGCGTTGCGTGCGCAAATGCAAACCGGCAAAATTGTGAAGAAGTCCAGATGCGTAAGAACAGTTGATTACAAAGCTAGGAAATCAATTCGTTCAAATTTTAACGATTTTATTGAAGCAGAAAGCACTTGGCAGAAGAAATGAATTGCCGTATTTTGTTAACCATAGTAAATAAAACTGCATAACAAATAGTAAATTTTGTGTTACCGGCAAGTTAAAATTTTAATCGAGTTCCCATGAAACAGTACCCGCGTTTTCTGCATCCCGCGTCGCTTGAGCTTTATAACTACTGGAATGCCCAGCGCGGCGCGCGCACGGCACCCTATCGCAGCGAGATCGAACCCGCGGATATCCGCGACGTTTTGTCTGATATTTTCATTCTCGATGTCGAAGGCGACGGCCGCTATGTCTGGCGTCTGGCCGGCACGCGCGTCTGTACCGTGCATTGCCGCGAGCTGAAAGGCCGTAACTTCATCAGCGACTGGGCGGGCGATAATGAAGAACAGATGCGCAGCCTGCTCCGAACCGTTGTCGACAAGAATCTCGTCGCCGTGGTCGAAATCATCGGCCGCAACACACGCAACCAGAGCATCGAGATGGAAATGATCCTGATGCCGCTGCATGTCGAAGGCTCGAATGAGAAACGTGTTCTCGGCTGCCTCGCCCCGCTCGACCAGCCCTACTGGCTTGGCATCTCGCCGCCTGTAAATCGCGAAATCGTCACCACGCGTGTGATCTGGCCATCGACACCGTTCGGCGATCCGCTGCCGCGCCGCGCCGCTGCCATATTCGGCCGCGCACAGCCGCGCCAGAACGAACCGGCTTCGCTGCTGTTCATGCCGCACGCGAACATGCGCCGCATCCGTCACCTTGTCGTTCTCGACGGCGGAAAGAAAGCAACCGCAACGAACAATGGCGGCGGCCCCGATTTCGCTGCATAATTTTAGCGAATATTAACGATAAATGCGGTTTCATAGAGCTTCTATGAAACTGGCAACGAAAGAATCCATCCGGCAATCTTTGCGCCCGCGCGAGCGGCGGCGCTTCCAGCGTGTGAAGGTCGATCTTTCCGGCCGCTACATGCTTGCCGATAAAAATGAGTATGGCTGCTTCGTCATCAATATGTCGCCGGGCGGCGTTCTTCTGAACGCAACCCAAAATGGCAACATCGGCGAACAAGTTATTGCTTATATTGATCATATCGGCCGCATCGAAGGAAAGATTACCCGCACCTTCGAAAGCGGTTTTGCGATGAGCATCGAAGCCTCGACACGCAAGCGCGACAAGCTCGCCGCGCAGCTGACCTGGCTTGCCAACCGCCACGCGCTCAACCTGCCGGAAGACCGCCGTCATGAGCGTATCCTGCCGAAAAACCCGGATTCGCAGATTTCCCTGCCCGATGGCCGCATTTATCGCTGCCGTATTCAGGATCTTTCATTGTCCGGCGCCGCCGTCATGATCGATGTGAAACCCGCCATCGGCACGCAAATCATGCTCGGCCGCGTTCGCGGGCGCGTTGTCCGCCACATTGAAAGCGGCATTGCCATCGAATTCGCGACCGTCCAGCTGGAAGACGTGATCGAAAAACAGGTCGGCAGCCAGACCCCTCCCGAACTGCTCTAAAACACCCTCAAAAAATTAAATCGGCTTTTTTCTGCGCAGGTTACCCGCCTGTTGCGGCCGTCTTTTGCGCGCACCTGCTGCAGCAGTATTCAACAGCCATAAACGAGTTTTCCAGCAACCGCGCCACATTTTGGCCATTCTGTAAAATTTGAAACAAATTTTCTAAGTATTTGAAGATAATTTTAAAAGTATTCGATCGTAATTCGAATTAATTACGCACATTTTACTTAGAAAAATGGCAGTTTCTCTATGCCAACCTTGCCTCAACAAGAATAAACAGGGGCAAGGCATATGTTATTCAGGGCAAGCTTTCTTGTCGCAGCGGTGTGGTGGGCAACCAGCGCGCAGGCACAGCAGGTGGCATCTTATGAACCGGCGCAGCGCAGCCAGGGCGCCAACGCTTATATCAACGTTCTTGCGCAGGCACGTGCGCCGATCGGCTGGATGCAGTTCTGCAATATGTCGCCGCGCGAATGCCAGACGACGGACAGTAATGAAACAGCGAGCCTGACCAAAGTGAAGGCCAAGGAACTCGACCGCATCAACCGCCTCGTCAACAGCCAGATCACACCGATTACCGATGCCGACCATTTCGGCGTGACGGAAAAATGGAGCTATCCGGACGACAACAAAGGCGATTGCGAGGACTACGTTCTCCTGAAACGCCAGAAGCTGATCGAACTCGGCTGGCCGGCCTCATCCCTGCTCATCACTGTCGTGCGCGATCTGAAAAACGAGGGCCACGCGGTTCTCACCGCGCACACCACGATGGGCGATCTCATTCTCGACAACGTTCATGACGATATCCGCGCCTGGCATGAAACCGGCTACAAATTCGTTAAACGCCAGTCGCAGCACGATGTGAATGCTTGGGTCAGCCTGACCGATCAGGTCGGCACAGATCAGGCGGTTGCTGCACAGAGATAAAGCTTTCGAGGCACTGGTCGCGTCCCCACCCCTCCCAGCCCCAAGGAGACCGGAGCTTCGACGAAACCGGCCCCGCGCAAGCGGTGGCCGGTTTCGCTTTTTTAGGCTGCGGCGATTTAAAAGCTTACAAGGTTTCCCAAATCTTTTTAGCGATATTGATCATGACACCCGCATAATTCTCGCTGATAACACAGGACTGTCT
>JAZKID010000002.1:0-2583 GCA_040385045.1 Pseudomonadota bacterium
GAACGCTCATGGCTCTACCGCATGCGGCCCTCGGTCAAACATACCGGCCGCTTCAACCGCATTAACATGCCGTTCTGGAAAACAGCGCCTTTGAACGAGGATTTCGAAGCGCCTCTCGCGCAATTGCGCTGGGGGCCGTTGCCGATCCCGAAAGAGCCGCTTAACTTTCTCACAGGCATGCGCACGATGACTGTGGCGGGCGATGCGCTGTCACAGAGCGGCATGGCGGCACATATTTTTCTCATCAATACGTCGATGGACAACGAATGCTTTTATAACGCCGATGGCGAACTTCTGATTTTGCCGCAGGAAGGAAAATTATTATTTTTTACCGAGTTCGGCAAAATCGAGATTGCTGCGGGCGATCTTGCGGTCATCCCGCGCGGTGTGAAGTTCCGTGTCGAATTGCTCGAAGGTCCGGCACGCGGCTACATCTGCGAAAATTACGGTGCAAAATTCACACTGCCGGAACGCGGACCGATTGGCGCGAACTGCCTCGCCAACCCCCGCGATTTCAAAACGCCTGTCGCAGCCTTTGAAGATAAAGACACCTCCACATCGCTGAAAGTGAAATGGTGCGGCAAATTTTACGAAACGCAATTGCCACATTCACCGCTCGATGTCGTGGCATGGCATGGCAATTACGCGCCTTATAAATATGACATGCGCACTTTCTCACCCGTCGGCGCTCTGCTGTTCGACCATCCCGATCCGTCGATCTTCACGGTGCTGACAGCACCAAGCGGCGAAGAAGGTACGGCCAATGTCGATCTCGTGATCTTTCCGGAGCGCTGGGCCGTGGCCGAGCATACGTTCCGCCCGCCATGGTACCATATGAACATCATGTCGGAATTCATGGGGCTGATTTACGGGCGTTATGAAGTACGTAAAGAGGGCTTTCTTCCCGGCGGCATCAGCCTGCACAATTGCATGCTGCCGCACGGGCCCGATGCCGAAGGTTATGAAAAGGCCAGCACGATAAAATTGAACCCTGTCAAAATCGAAAACACGCTGGCTTTCATGTTCGAAACGCGTTTCCCGCAGCAGGTGACGCGCTTCGCGATGGAATGCGGCACGGCGCAGGACGATTATGTCGACTGCTGGAAAGACATGAAGAAAAGGTTCAACGGAAAACCATGAAACTCGCCACACTTGATAACGGCTCGCGCGACGGCGAACTTTTTATCGTCTCGCGTGATCTCAAACGTTGCATCAGCGCAAAAACCATCGCGCCGACCTTGCAGGCCGCGCTCGACAACTGGAGCAAGACAAAACTTCTGCTGGCCGCCCTGTTCGAACAACTCGAAAAAGGCACAGCTGAAGGCACACAAGAATTCGATCAGGCAAAAGCGCTTTCGCCTCTACCGCGCGCTTATCAATGGGCGGACGGTTCCGCCTATGTGAACCATGTGGAACTCGTGCGCAAAGCACGCGGCGCAGACGTGCCTGACACATTCTGGACAGACCCGCTGATGTATCAGGGCGGCTCCGATACATTTCTTGCGCCCCACGCGCCGGTGAAACTCGCAAATGAAGATTGGGGCATCGATTTCGAAGCCGAGATCGCGGTGATCACCGATGATGTCTATATGGGCATCTCGCCCGAAAACGCGACATCACGAATCCAGCTGATCATGCTGGTGAATGATGTGTCGCTGCGCAATCTCATTCCTGCCGAACTCAACAAAGGTTTCGGCTTCTTTCAATCGAAACCGTCATCATCCTTTTCGCCTGTTGCGGTCACGCCGGACGAATTGGGCGATGCGTGGGACGGGCGAAAAGTCAGCCTGCCGCTTCTTGTCGAGCTGAACGGAAAAGCGTTCGGCAAAGCGAATGCGGGCGATGACATGACATTCGACCTGCCGACGCTTGTCGCGCATGCCGCGAAAACGCGGCCTCTTGGCGCAGGTGCGATCATCGGCTCCGGCACCGTTTCAAATAAAGGCGCCGACAAAGGCCCGGGCAAACCTGTTTCGCAAGGCGGCGTTGGCTATTCGTGCCTTGCCGAACTGCGCACTGTCGAAACGCTGCGCGACGGCAAGCCCTCCACACCGTTCATGAAATTCGGGGACCGTGTGAAAATTGAAATGAACGACGAACAGGGCCGATCGGTTTTCGGCAGCATCGACCAGAGAATTGCCCAGTATATTCCCGCCGCCAACCGCAACATGGAGAAAGCGTCATGACACAGACAGCCAAGAAGTTTGCCTCGCAAGGCGATATGACGGAAAAGAAAATTTCTTTCACCGAGATCGGCAAGGATCTTTACGCGTTTACCGCGGAAGGCGACCCAAATACCGGCGTGATCATCGGCGACGATTCCGTGATGATTATCGATGCGCAGGCAACACCTGTGATGGCGCAGAAGGTGATCGACAAGATCCGCTCGGTCACCGACAAGCCGATCCGCTATGTGCTTCTGTCACATTATCATGCGGTGCGCGTGCTCGGCGCGTCGGCTTATGATGCCGATGAAATCATCGCGTCTGAAGCGACACGTGATCTGATTGTCGAGCGCGGCGAGCAGGACTGGGCCTCCGAGCTTGGCCGCTTCCCGCGCCTTTTTCAGGCCGCCGATAGTGT
>JAZKID010000002.1:2593-3007 GCA_040385045.1 Pseudomonadota bacterium
TCAAAGAAAAAATGACCTTATTCCTTGGCAAGCGGCAGATCGACCTCATGCATTTGGGCCGCGGGCATACAGCTGGCGACACCGTCGCTTATGTGCCGGACGCGAATGTCATCTTCACTGGCGATCTCGTCGAATATCATTCGGCCTGCTATTGCGGCGATGCGCACTATACTGACTGGCCGAAAACGCTCGACAAGGTCGCGGCTTTCAAGGCGAAAGCATTGGTCCCGGGCCGGGGTGCGGCGCTGACAAGTGCGGCGCAGGTTGAAGAAGCAATCACATTGACGCGCGATTTTCTCGCCACGCTTTTTAATTCCGTGAAAGACAGCGCGGCGAAAGGCCTCGACCTTAAACAGGCTTATGACGAATGCTACAAGGCAATGGCGCCGAAGTTTGGTTCTTATGCGATCTTCG
>JAZKID010000003.1:0-5286 GCA_040385045.1 Pseudomonadota bacterium
ATGTGTTAAGCCTGCCGCCAGCGTTCGTTCTGAGCCAGGATCAAACTCTCAAGTTGAGAGAATGAAATCCGGCTCCATTTACGTATTGTTCGCTTTCAAAAAATCATCCGAAGATGATCGATTTGACGGATTCCCGAACTTATCCTGACCCTCAAAGCAAGCTTCAAAGGCCAAGTCGGTTCGAGAGAAAAACGTAAAGAAGCCAATATTTCGTTGCGGACAGTCTATCGACTGACCACTGAGACATCGCTGCCTACGTTTCTCTTTCTTTGTTCTTCAATTGTCAAAAAACCCGGACCAGCCGGCGGCCTTTAACAGCCAGTAAACCTTGGCATTTAAGCCAAAAAAGCCCCTGCCCGACAAAGCCGGTCAACAGCTTGAATTTATGGAAACACTAGACATAGAAACGCGTAAACGCACCTCTCATCTAGCGAGAGATGCTTTATATAACGACCGTCTAAGTCCGTGTCAACACATAAGAAACGATAAAGTTCGATTCATGTCGAGGGATGTGGAGAACTGTACACAGGGAAGATCAGGGGGTCTTTGAAAATGCTTATTTTGCAGCCCTTTTACTAATAAGCCCACAAATATAAAGTAAAAACAGATATAAAGTAAAAAGACAGAACAGCGAAGCCAGCAGGATCGACTCAGCTCAAAAAATCAGAAAGCTGTAGACATAATCAATCTCACCCGGCGATCTATCAAAAAATTCACCCTGATTGTTGTGTTGAAAACCGACATAACATCGTCACGCTGAAAACGCAGGCCGTCACGGCTGAAATTTCTCATCTCTTATTTTACAGCACGATCATACTTATTGCCTGACAAGATGATTTTCGGATCTGCCTGCGCAACAATCTTGCTGCTCTTCTTGTCATAATCGATCGACGACAGGATGTGGCGAATAACGTTCAGCCGTGTGCGCCGCTTGTCGTTCGCACGCACGATTGTCCATGGCGCAAGTTTCGTGTGCGTGTTTTTGAAAATGTCCTTTTCGGCAGCGGTGTAATCATCCCATTTCGAGATCGCGGCGAGATCAATTTCTGTCAATTTCCACATTTTGAGAGGATCATGGCGGCGCGCGTGAAACCGCTTCATTTGCGTCTCACGGCCGATGCTCAGCCAGAATTTGAAAAGCAGGATTCCATCGCGCGCCAGCATGTTTTCAAACGCAGGCGTTTCAGCTAAAAACTTTTTCACCTGCTCTTGTGTGCAAAAGCCCATCACGCGCTCAACACCGGCACGGTTGTACCATGAGCGGTCGAACAGCAGTATGTCGCCCGCCGTCGGCAGTTCCGCAATATAACGCTGATAATACCATTCGCCCTGCTCCGTTTCTGTCGGCTTCGACAGCGCGGTAACCCTTGCGTGGCGCGGGTTGAGATGCTGCATGATGCTCTTGATGGCGCCGCCTTTTCCCGATGCATCACGGCCCTCAAAAACAATAACAATGCGCTGTTTTTTTGCCTGCACCCAGTTTTGCAATTTCAAGAGTTCGATCTGCAGTTCTTCGAGCTCTTTTTCATATTTTTTGCGCGACATCGGCGCATCATAAGGATAGCCACCGGACTCTATGGCGCCCTCATCGATCCAACCGGGCAATTTGGGATTATCGAGATCGAATTTTTTATTGGTGTTTTTTGTGCGCGATGTTTTCATACGCACAGTCCTAGCACGATCACGTCGCCGTACCACCATTCGGATGCAGGATTTTGTATCAATTCAAAATGCGCCATAGCTATTTTTGATTTTGGCATCAGCTTGGCGCGGATATTAACCAAACCCGATTTGCACAACAGGAGCCGCGCAACTTTAATTCTGCCGCGCATTAATCTTACCTGTTAAGGAGCTTTGAGAAAACCCTTATGGTTAAAGGGTTTAACGCGTTGACAGCAAGGTGTCTTAACAGCATCCTAAAAGGCATAGTAAAGAAACCGTCACTTTAATGCCCATTTTTAAATCGATTGCTTTAAGGACTTAAAAAATGACCACGACACGCCAGAAGATTGAAAACTTTCGCGAGACTCGCCGTATCTACATGATGGAATGCCGTGCAGACTATAACTATCAGCCGCGTGCAAAAGCGCGGGCGATCGGCTCCAGCCACCGCGCCGGTTTCGTATCGGCCCTGTTCGGCTGCGTTTTCATGATCGCGATTTACAGCACATTCGACTTGCGCCCCATGCTCGATATGGTTCACATGCTGACAACGACTATCGTGAGGTAATGTTTTGAGTCTGCCGCGCCATCATCGTGCAAATGCGCCGCGCCGTGCCGTGCCGGATCTCGGTTCACAGCCCGCGCTCGCTTATGCAAATGGCCGCGCCCTTCCCGACCGTCATCAGTTCAACTGGCGCTGGCTGTTCGGCACCTTCCTCACCGGCATCGCCGGTACGGGGTTGATGGGCGGTGCGCTGCTTGCCGCCGTCGACGGCGAAACACGATTCACCATCGCGCCCTATTCCGCGCAATATGAAAATATCAATGCCGCACTTGGCGGCACCGCGGCTTCGCGCAAGACCGACCGTTTTCAGCCGCTCGATAAAGAACCCGTTCGCCGCCACCTTGTACAGATCGCGATGACGACGCGCGTCGGCGACAAGGAAATTGTTCGCACCGTCCCGTTCGCGCGCGTGCTGGCGCCACTTTCAATGCAACGGACCGAACTCAGCCACGATATTCCGTCTTTCGATCCGATGCGCATTTTCGCCGATGCCGGTGCGCCGCTGCGCGACGAGCCGCAAGCGATCAATGAAAAAGACAGCGACATGAGCATGCTGAGCAAAACATTTGCTGCGGCCAACAGCCCCATCTCGACAGACGACACGCTCAGCGACGGCAGCGTCCTGAAACTCGTCCGCCAGAGCGTGGCCTTGACAGCCGGCAGCATTTCTTCCGGCACGATTTCGATGCCCGATGAAGAACGCGCGACGGCCGGCGAAGACATCGGCATCACCGCGGAAAACGTTACCGCCGTTCCGAAAACGGGCATTGATGGTGAATTACCACTCGGCAAAGATGAGCAAGAAATTCTTGTTCACGCCAATGATACGATGGCGACACTGCTTGTGAATGCAGGCGCCTCATTAGCCGAAGCGCGCATGATCATCGACGCGATGGCGCGCAATTTTAAGGCCGACGATCTTCATGATGGCCAGCGTTTACGCTACACGCTTGCACCCGCACCGACAGATGCAAACCCTGATCGCAAGGTGATCATCAAGGTCACTGTCGTGTCCGGCCGCTCGGTTCTAGCCACCGCCGCACTCGACGAAAACGGTTCCTACATGGCGATCAGCGGCGGTACAGCCGTCGAAGAAGGCGCCACCGTTGCCGAAATCGAACGCGAGGAAACGCCGGAAACGCGCAATGCGCCGACACTTTATGCGTCACTTTATGAAACAGGGTTGCGATACAAACTGCCGCGCGAACTCATCAACGAACTCATCAAGGTTTATTCCTATGATTTCGATTTCCAGCGCCGTGTGCGCCCGGGCGACAGCTTCGAAGTGTTTTATGCTGCCGAAGAAGAACAGGGCAAGACACCGGACCGCGGCGATATTCTTTACGCAGCACTGACTGTCGGCGGCACGTCGAAACGTTATTACCGTTTCAAAACCGAAGACGACGGCCTCATCGATTTCTACGACGAAAACGGCAATTCAGCGAAAAAATTCCTGATGCGCAAACCGATCACCGCCGGTAATTTTACATCCTCGTTCGGCTTCCGGCGTCACCCGATCCTCGGCTATTCGCGCATGCACACCGGCGTTGACTGGCAGGCCTCAACCGGTACGCCGATTTTAGCAGCAGGCGCAGGCACGATTGTGAAAGCCAGCCCGATGTCAGGCTATGGCAACCGTGTCGAGATCCAGCACGCGAACGGCTACAGGACGACTTACAACCACATGTCCGCTTATGGCCGTGGCATTACCGTCGGTTCGAAAATTTATCAGGGCCAGGTGATCGGCTATGTCGGCACGACCGGCCTCTCGACCGGCGCGCATCTTCACTACGAGGTTCTCGTCAACGGCTCCTTTGTCGATCCGATGCGCATCAAGGTTCCGCGCGGGCGCGTTCTGGAAGGCCGCGTGTTCGCCGGGTTCGAGCGCGAGCGTGAACGTGTGCAAATGATGATGCGCAAGGCGACCGATACGCGCGTCGCCGGAAGTTGAGTCACAAAATTTCTATAAAAATTTCATAGCTTCGTCATAAGCGACGCGAAGCAGTCGTTCCGACTGGCAATCCATGAACAGGCGGACGCTAATTTCCCTTATTTTTTCTGAGACATAGCTCGGATTCATCAAAAATATTCAATTGACTTATCATTAACCGTGATCATAATTTTAGTTAATGAGGGTAACGCTATGGTCATTCCAATAATTATCGCGCGAGCGGGACTAACACAAAGCATTGTAAGAGTTAACGTTTTTCCATTTTTGAAACTTCAATTCTCAAAAGCCAGATATGTCGCCTCGGATTTCAGAAACCTCGCAAAAGTCCAAAAAGACCGATCCAAGTCAAAATCGGTCTAAGGATACACGCGACAAGAAGACCAAGAAGGCCTTCAACAGGGCACTTCTGAAGGAGGACAAGTCACCCAAAAAATCCGATAAAACTCGGGAAAACCAGCAAAAAGAGCTGAAAAACCCTGAAAACCCTGAAGTCAAAAAGAAAAGCCGAAAAAGCGAAGTTCAATCAGAAAAACAGATACAACAATCAACTTCCCTTTCTAAGTCTAATAAAAAACCTGCAAAAGCGAAAACCAGCAGGCAGGTCAAAGCTGAAAAACAGAACAGCAAACCGCTTTCTGCGCCTCAAAAAAACAACCCGAAAGAAAATCTGCAGCCCGCTTCGCCTGCGATGGATGTCTGCCGCATGCCATCGCCCGAGCCGCAACCGGCAGCCGTTGCAAAAACAGAAACTGTTGCAGAGCAGCCGTCTTCGCAAGGCGGTGGCGGCAGCATGTTGGCAACGATCATGCCGTCGGTCGATATCACCACGAAAATTGCCGGATGGTTTTCTTCATCGAAACTAGAAGCAAAGCCGGCCGAGCCTGCAAAGGAAACGCCACCGCCTGTCGCTGCCGTTACTGCAGATAAAAAATCTCCGGAAAAAAAACCAGCAGACGCGGTTGCGAAGTTGGTGATGGACACTGTTGCGAAAACAACGGAGGCCCTGCCGCAAAAAAAGAAAACGGAAGAACCGAAACCGGAAAAAAAAGCAAAACCTGAACCGCAGAAAAAAGAAGACCCTGCGCAGCAAAAAAAGAAACAGGAAAAT
>JAZKID010000004.1:0-4545 GCA_040385045.1 Pseudomonadota bacterium
CGTAAGGATCCTTCGGCAGCATTGCGACTCGGATCTGCTCGGTCAATAAATCTCGTTCGGCTGTGAGGGAGGGGAGTTCAGCAGAGGCCATTTCGGCAAGATCAGAGCCTTCGGCAATAAGTTTTTCGTCGCCGCCTTCCAGCGGCAAGGATGTGAAAACAGGCTTGGTGTAATCGTCAGGCTGCAGGCCATCGTAACGCGCATGATCAAAACGCGCCATCATTGCCTTCGCGCGGTCAGACCAGTATCCGCTGGTGATCCAGACGGGACGGTAATCGTGCAACGCATAAAAAGCGCGGATTTCTTCCGCATTCGCGCCCTTGTAAGCATCGAGCCGTTCTTTCAGCGCTGACGATTGCGGTGCCACCGGCCATTTTGAAGAGGGGTTGGTGAGCTCGGCGCCCGGCGTGAAAAGCAAGGCCGTACGGACGAACATGGCGTTCGCCGGCGCTGCCGAAAACACGGCGGCAAAGATCAGGGATGTCACAACTTTTTGCATGGGCTGATTTGCTTTAAATCGTTCAAATTTATACATATAAGGTCTTAAATAACGGATAAGCCAAGAGCAACAAAGAACAACGCGCTTTTCCGTTTCGCCTCAGCTAACATAATACCTTGATTTGCAAGAGTTTAGGAAGAGCCATGCCGATTGCTGCCAAAAACCCGTTTTCTGCCGTTTCGACAGACTTGCCGGAATGGGACCTGAGCGATCTTTACCCCGGTATGGATTCTCCTGAAATTACCGCAGAAAAAACGGGTTTGGAGAAAGACACCAAGGCGTTTGCTGACCGCTTCAAGGGCAAGCTCGAGGCATTGGCAAAAGACAAGGCGGAAGACCTCGGCAGCGCCATTCAGTTCTATGAGACATTGCAGGACAAGATCGGCCGTCTGATTTCCTATGCCGACCTTGTTTACACCGGCGACACCAGCGATCCGGCACGCACCAAATTCTACGGCGACATGCAGGAATTCATCACCTCTCTGGCAACGCAGCTGCTGTTCTTCGAACTTGAACTGAACCGCATCGACGACAAGGTGATCGATACGGCGATCAAAACATCGAAAACGCTTTCTCATTACACGCCGTGGCTGAACGACCTGCGCCGCGAGAAACCGCACCAGCTGTCCGACGAGATCGAGCAACTGTTCGTCGAGAAATCCGTGTCGGCACGCGCGGGCTGGAACCGCCTGTTCGATGAAACCGTCACATCGTTGCGTTTTACCGTGCGCGGCAAGGAGCAGTCGCTTGAGCCGACCCTGAACGACATGATGGATGCGGATGAACAGGTCCGCCGCGAAGCATCGGATGCGCTGGCAAAAACATTCCGCGAGAACCTGCGCGTTTTCACGCTCATCATCAATACGCTCGCGAAAGATAAGGAAATCAACGACCGCTGGCACAAGTTTTCCGACATCGCCGACAGCCGGCACCTGTCCAACCGCGTCGAGCGCGAAGTTGTCGAAGCGCTGATCGATACGGTTCGGACCGCCTATCCGCGCCTCTCGCATCGTTACTATGCCTTGAAAGCAAAATGGTTCGGCAAGGAAAAGCTCAACCACTGGGACCGCAATGCGCCGCTGCCTGCCGTGGAGCTCAAAAATTATCAATGGGACGATGCGCGCGAAACCGTGCTGTCATCGTTCAAGCGTTTTTCGCCGGAAATGTCGGAACTCGCCGAAAACTTTTTCACGAAAAACTGGATCGACGCACCCGTGCGTCCCGGCAAGGCAACGGGCGCTTTCTCGCACCCGACCGTGCCCTCCGCGCACCCCTATGTTTTGCTGAATTACATGGGCAAGCCGCGCGACGTGATGACGCTAGCGCATGAACTCGGCCATGGCGTTCATCAAATGCTTGCAGCGCATAACGGCGCGCTGATGGCGCCGACACCGCTGACGCTCGCCGAAACGGCGTCCGTCTTTGGTGAAATGCTCACGTTCAGGCTTATCCTTGATGAAACCAAGGATAAGAAGCAACGGAAAGCCATGCTCGCATCCAAAGTCGAGGACATGCTCAACACCGTGGTGCGGCAGATCGCGCTTTACACATTCGAGCGCGAGGTTCACACCGCGCGGCAGAAGGGCGAGCTGACGGCCGATGACATCAATGCCATCTGGATGAAAGTGCAGAGCGAAAGCCTCGGCCCGGCCGTCAATCTTGGCGCGGGCTATGAAACGTTCTGGACTTATATTTCGCACTTCATCCATTCACCGTTTTACGTTTACGCTTATGCGTTCGGCGATTGCCTCGTCAATTCGCTCTACGCGCTTTACGAAAAAGCCGATGCCGGTTTTGTCGATAAATATTTTGCACTGCTGAGCGCGGGCGGCTCGAAACCATACGGCGAATTGCTTGAGCCCTTCGGGCTCGACCCGAAACGCGGCGATTTCTGGAAGCTCGGCCTTCAGCTGCTGGATAATATGATTACGGAGCTGGAAGCTCTCGACTGATGCTTCCAGGTCAATAGGAAGAAGATGCGGCGAATGGTTTTTCCTGCTGCTTCGAGACAGTTTCAAAATCGATGAAGTCGCCGCTGAAGTGCTCTTTTAGTATCAACCTGACCTGGTATTTCTTGCCAAGCATCAGGCCGGAACATCTGCTCTTCGAAACGACGAACTTGTACAGTTTTTCATCTGTCGAAAAATCGATGTGACATTTCGTGCGGCTTCTTCTTCTGGGACGATTTTTGACATATTCCAGCCCGACGACCCTTGCCTCGAAAATCTTTTCCGTTTTGACAGGCGCATCGGCGACCGACTTGAAATAAATGCCCGCCACAACCACCGCACAGCCGATCATGGCGTAAAAAATCATTCTGTCTGCACCTGTTAGTCTATCGCTCATGGGGCGATTATCGCCCTGATTTGTCTATAAAAACTGAACCTGCAAAATTGCTGCGCATGGCCCCTGCTTTTGAGGCGCTAAGGCATTGCTGCCTTTTCCTTTTTTTTGTAAGACTAAACACTTAAAATAAAGAGGACCCCCTTATGGCCGAGATCGAATTCCAGGACACCGACCCGAAGAACAATGCGATGGACTTTCCGGCGCATAAAGAAACTTATGAAACATTCCTCGGCATGACGAAGTGGGGCATTATCCTGATCGTCGCCCTTCTTGCTTTCATGGCCATGACGCTCGTCTGATGCTGATCGCCAGCGTCGCCGAAACAAGCGATCCGCGCGTTGCCCTGACTGCGGATAGTATCAAACGCTTCAAGGCTCTCGGCGCTGATATCGCAGTTGAAAAAGGCGCAGGCCTCAGCGCCGGAATTCCCGACAGCCTCTATGACAGCGCGGGTGCAAAGCTTCTTTCACGCGAGGATATTTTTTCGAAAGCGGACATGCTGGTGCAGGTGCGCCGCCTGTCTTCAGACGATGCCGCAAAAATGAAAAAAGACGCCTTGCTGCTGGCGTTGATGGATCCTTACGGCAACGAGAAAGAACTCGACGCTTTTGCAAAGGCGCAGGTGAAAGCTTTCGCGATGGAACTGATGCCGCGCATCACCCGCGCGCAGACGATGGACGTTCTCTCAAGTCAGGCTAACCTCGCTGGCTACCGCGCCGTGCTCGATGCGGCGCATGAATTCGGCCGTGCCTTGCCAATGATGATGACGGCCGCAGGCACTGTCCCCGCCGCACGCATTTTCGTTATGGGCGCAGGCGTTGCAGGCCTGCAAGCGATTGCCACCGCGCGGCGTCTTGGCGCTGTCGTCACCGCAACAGATGTGCGCCCGGCGGCGAAAGAACAGGTTGAATCTCTCGGCGGTAAATTCGTTGCCGTTGAAGATGAAGAATTCAAACAGGCCGAAACGGCGGCGGGCTATGCCAAGCCAATGTCGGAAGCCTATCAGACAAAACAGGCTGAGCTTGTAGCGGCGCATATCGCGAAGCAGGACATTGTCATCACCACCGCGCTGATCCCCGGCCGCCCGGCCCCGAAGCTGGTGAGCGCGGACATGCTCAAGGCCATGAAGCCCGGCAGCGTGATCGTCGATCTGGCGCTGGAGCGCGGCGGCAATGTCGCAGGCGCAAAAGCGGATGAAATCGTCGACCAGAACGGCGTCAAGATTATCGGCTATGTCAACGTCGCGGGCCGTCTCGCTGAAACGGCCTCGCAGCTTTACGCGCGCAACCTGTATGCTTTTGCGGAAACGCTGATCGACAAGGGAACCAAAAAAATCGATATCAAAACGGACGACGAGCTTGTCAAAGCGACGCTTTTGACCAGTGACGGCAAGATCGTTCACCCGCAATTTATGAAAAAAGAGGTGGCGGCATGATCAACGCGCTTTCGACATCGGAACTCCTCGAACGCCTCAACGCTGCTATCGACAGCATCAAGCAGTCGTCTGACGAAGCGGCCAATTATGCCGGCCAGCTTGGCGATGCGGCTGGTGCGGCCGCGTACACTTTAAGCGGCGGCGCGATTGACCCGTTCGTATTCCGCCTTTCCATTTTTGTCATGGCGATTTTTGTCGGCTATTACGTCGTCTGGTCGGTGACACCCGCTCTTCACACACCGCTGATGTCCGTCACCAACGCCAT
>JAZKID010000005.1:0-1120 GCA_040385045.1 Pseudomonadota bacterium
CGTCATCGAGGCAGACGAGGCCGACGCGGAAGAGCGCGAAGCTGAAGACGACGATGATGATGAAGAAGAAGCCGAAGGCGGCGAGCTTGTCGTTGCCGGCTCCAAAAAAGTAGCAAAATCCGAAACGTCCGGCCGCGGCGATCGCACCGACGACCCCGTGCGCATGTACCTGCGTGAGATGGGCACAGTCGAGCTGCTCTCGCGCGAAGGCGAAATCGCGATCGCGAAACGCATCGAAGCCGGCCGCGAAGCGATGATTGCAGGGCTGTGCGAAAGCCCGCTGACCTTTCAGGCGATCATTATCTGGCACGATGAACTTGTGCAGGGTAAAATCCTGCTGCGTGATATTATCGATTTGGAAGCAACCTATTCCGGCCCGGAAGAAGATCATTCCGCCGCCAGCGTTGCCGCCGCGAACGCAAATCTGCCGCCGCCGGTGCCGCATGTGCCGAAACCCAGCGCTGCCGCCATGCAGGCTGCGCGTCCGGCGCCGCCGGTGCAAAGATCGGTCGATCCTGACGATATCACCAATGTCGGCGGAGAAGGCGCTAGCGCGGAATCTCTCGAAGGCGATTTCGACGACGATGAAAACGCCGTCTCGCTTGTCGCGATGGAAATCGAGCTGAAGCCGAAAGTCATCGAGACCTGCGAAAACATCGCCAGCAATTTCAAAAAATTGCGCCGTTTGCAGGATCAGGACATTTCCAACCAGCTGCAGAACGAAAAACTGTCGCCTGCGCAGGAACGCAAATATAAAAAGCTGAAAGACGAAATCATCGTCGACGTGAAATCGCTGCGCCTCAACCAGAACCGCATCGATGCGCTGATCGAGCAGCTCTATGACATCAACAAGAAGCTGATGTCGCTGGAAGGTCGCCTGATGCGTCTCGCCGAAAGTTATGGCGTGAAGCGCGAAAGCTTTCTGGAAGAATATCACGGCTCGGAGCTGGACCCGAACTGGATCCGCCGCGTCGCGCATCTTTCTGCCAAGGGCTGGAAAGATTTCGTTGCCGACGACAAGGATACCATCAAGCATCTGCGCGGTGACATTCAAATGCTGGCCACCGAAACCGGCCTCGATATCGGCGAATTCCGCCGCATCGTGCATATGGTGCAGAAG
>JAZKID010000005.1:1130-5596 GCA_040385045.1 Pseudomonadota bacterium
CGCGAAGCGCGCATCGCCAAGAAAGAAATGGTGGAGGCCAACCTGCGTCTCGTCATCTCGATCGCAAAGAAATACACGAACCGTGGTTTGCAATTCCTCGATCTGATTCAGGAAGGCAATATCGGCCTGATGAAGGCTGTCGATAAATTCGAATATCGCCGCGGTTACAAATTCTCGACTTATGCCACGTGGTGGATCCGTCAGGCGATCACGCGCTCGATCGCGGATCAGGCGCGCACCATCCGTATTCCGGTCCACATGATCGAGACAATCAACAAGATCGTCCGAACCTCGCGCCAGATGCTGCACGAAATCGGCCGCGAGCCGACGCCGGAAGAGCTGGCCGAAAAGCTCGCCATGCCGCTTGAAAAAGTGCGCAAGGTTCTGAAAATCGCGAAAGAGCCGATCTCGCTCGAAACGCCGATCGGCGACGAGGAAGATTCACATCTCGGCGATTTCATCGAAGACAAGAACGCTATCCTGCCGGTCGATGCCGCCATTCAATCCAACCTGCGCGAAACGACGACGCGCGTACTGGCATCGTTGACACCGCGCGAAGAGCGCGTGCTGCGCATGCGCTTCGGCATCGGCATGAACACCGATCACACGCTGGAAGAAGTCGGCCAACAGTTCTCGGTCACGCGCGAACGCATCCGCCAGATCGAAGCGAAAGCGCTGCGTAAGCTGAAGCATCCGTCACGATCAAGGAAGCTGCGGAGTTTCTTGGATAGTTGATATAGACTAATACTTTCGTGTTTAAGTTGAGGAGCCACGTATACTCATTCACTGCTGATTGTATCTTTCGAATTACCTTTGATTTTGAATATGTCTGTGCTTAGTGGGCAGGCTATTTAACATTTTTCATAGGAGTAATTTGATGCGTACTCAATCAACGGCCCTTTCTTCCTCTATTAATAAGCCTTCTCCTATTACAGGAAATAAATTCGCGCTTCGATCTGATAGCCGCGATATGACGACAGAAAAAAGCACTCATGCGGCTGCGTTTAACAATGCAAGATTGTTTTACAAAGAAAGCGATGCAGGCTCACGACTGGCAGAATTGAACGCGATTATCGCGAAAGGTAATACAGGAGAAGAACTGACAGGAGATCAAAAAGTTTTTTATGATATTTATAAGGAACTTGTTGGAATCGATACGACAGGCGGTGTCGGAACTTTAAAGGCTGCAAAGGCTGTCGAGAAGCGTTTGGCAGATGCAGGCTTCTCACCTGAAGATATTCAGATTTTTGAAGTTGGTAAAGACGAGGCAAATATTGTTGCAACATTGCGCGGAACTGGTGAGCTGAAACCTGTCATGGGTCTTGCTCACTACGACGTTGTTGGTGCCGACGCGACGGAATGGGAAACGCCTCCTTTCGAACTGACAGAAAAGCAAGGAAAATTTGGTCCTGAATATCGCGGTCGCGGCGCTATCGACGATAAGGCCATGGCAGCAAGCCTCATTGCAACACTTATCCGCCTGAAAAAACAGCCCGGTGGTTACAAAGGCAAGCGGGATATAAGGGTTGCCCTGACAACCGGCGAAGAGAAAGGTGGGGGAAATGGCGTGCCTTGGTTGATCAAAAACAAGCCGGACATTTTCAAAGACGTCGAATTTGCGATTAATGAAGGCGGATACGGCGACTTGGACGAAAACGGCAAGCCGAAGAGTCTAACTCTGCAAACTGGCGAAAAGATTCCAATGTATTTTGACATGGAAGCTACCGGAACCCCAAGTCACAGTGCTTATCCGCCGGAAGGCTCAAAAAGGGCCAATAATATTTTGGCGAAAGCAATTACCAAGATCGACGAATATGAATTTCCGATTCAGATAAATGAAACGACGCGGGATTATTTTACAAAAATGCGCGCATATGAAAAAGACGAAAAAAAGCTCAAGGCTATTGATGCTTTCCTGAAAGGCAGTACGGATAAAAAGAAGCTGGCGCCTCTTCTGGAAGATAAGACGTACAGCTCGCAGCTAAGTACGACGGTGGCAGCGACAAAGATAATTGTTGGCGACACTGAGCAAGAAGTTGCTGACTATTGGAAGGTGCCGAATAATGCGCTTCCACAAAAAGTACGGATGAAAGTCAACGTGCGTCTGATGCCAGGAACAAAGGCGGAAGACGTTCAAAAAGAGCTTGAAAAAGCAATTAACGATCCGAATGTAAAGCTGACGGTTTCTTTTGCAGCTTTGGAAAGTCCGTTTTCACCGCTTGATCCTGTGATTGTCGATTCAGTCGGCAAGATCAGCAAGCGGATCTGGGGCGACAACTTTCCTGTTATCGCAACTATGTCCGCGGGCGCGACGGATAGCCGTTTCCTGCGGAACCTAGGCATTCCCACCTACGGGTTGCAGGGTCTACTGGTTGGTGAAAACACTGGCAATGAACATGGGCCGAATGAATGGGGTCTTAAAAAAGCCATTCATGATTCTGACGATTTCATCGCCAGTTTCCTGAAAGACATTTCTGATAAATCTCTTACAGTTTCAACGAAAAAAACATAATTATCATTAGAGAGAAAAGCCGCGGACAAAAGTCCGTGGCTTTTTATTTACTTTGCGCAAACATTGACCTTGGCATTCTGAACACATAGGTTGCCTGTCTTTCGGAATTTGTTTGCATGCTTTCCATTCAAAACCTCACTTACCGCATTGCGGGCCGCACGCTGCTTGAAAATGCCAGCGTCAACATTCCGGCCGGGCACCGTGTCGGCTTGGTCGGCCCGAACGGCACCGGCAAGACGACGCTGTTCAAACTTGTCGCCGGCGAATTGCAGGCGGATGCGGGAGATATTTCGTTCGTGAAGGGCAGCAGCATCGGCATGGTGCGGCAGGACCTGCCGGACGATGAGACGAGCATTCTCGATGTCGTTTTGAATTCCGATACCGAAAGCGCCGCGCTGATGAAAGAGGCCGAGACATCGCAGGATGGTGACCGGCTCGGCTATATTTACACGCGGCTTGAAGAACTCGGCGCATATGACGCGCCAGCGCGCGCGGCAACTATTCTCGCAGGTCTCGGTTTCGACGAAACGGCGCAACAAAGCGCGATCTCGTCTTTTTCCGGCGGCTGGCGTGCGCGCGTTGCGCTGGCGGCGGCGCTGTTCAAACAGCCGAACGTGTTGATGCTGGACGAGCCGACCAACCACCTCGATTTCGAGGCGATGGTGTGGCTGGAAAATTACCTGATCAAATTTCCGCAAACGCTGATCATCATCAGCCACGACCGCGACATTCTGAACAAGACAGTCGATCATATCATCAGCCTTGAAGACAAACGGCTGATTTCCTACACCGGCAATTACGATAATTTCGAGCGCCGCCGCGCCGAGCGGATGATGAACCAGCAGGCGCTGCATGAACGGCAGGCTGCACAAAAAGCGAAGATGATGGAATTCGTCGACCGCTTCCGCGCCAAGGCTTCAAAAGCACGGCAGGCCCAATCGCGCCTGAAGATGATCGAGAAAATGGATATCGTCGACGCGGTGATGGCCGACCGCGTGACGGCATTCCGTTTTCCCGATCCCGACGAATTGCGCTCGCCGATGATTACGCTGGACGGTGTTGAAGCGGGTTATACCAAGGGCAAGCCCGTACTGCGCAAGCTCGACCTGCGCATCGACGCCGATGACCGCATCGCGCTGCTGGGTGCCAATGGTAACGGCAAATCGACGCTGGTGAAATTATTGTCTGGCCGCCTCGCGCCGATGTCGGGGAAGATCAACCAGTCCGCCAAGCTGCGTGTCGGTTACTTCGCGCAGTTTCAAACGGACGAGCTGGATGTCAGCCGGACACCGTATGAAGTCATCCGCGCCGAAATGCCCGAGCGTTCTGAAGCGCAGGTGCGCGCCAGCCTCGGCGGTTTCGGTTTCAACAAACAGAAAGCGGATACGAAAATCGGCGAACTGTCGGGCGGCGAAAAGGCGCGGCTGCTGTTCTGCCGCATGAGCCTGCATGCGCCGCATATCATGCTGCTGGATGAGCCGACAAACCATCTCGATATCGACGCGCGCGAGGCGCTGATGCAGGCGCTCAATAATTATAAAGGCGCTGTCATTCTCGTCAGCCACGATCCGCACCTCGTCGAATGCGTGGCGGAACGGCTATGGCTTGTCGCCGACGGCACATGCAAATCTTATGACGGCGATCTCGACGATTATCGCAAGCTTGTTGTGCAGCAGCGCCGCAAGGAACGGTCCGAAGCGCGCGAGGCGGGCAGGGACAAAACATCATCAAATACGAAGGCATCAGGCAGCGAGAAAGAAGCTGAAAAACTGGAAGCTCGCGTTGCCGAACTCAACGCGCGCAAGAAACCTCTCAGCGATCGGCAAGAAGACCGTCTGGCCGGTTCGAGGTTCCACGAGAGCGGGCGTTAAATCAGGGCTCAAGTCGGATGCCGCGCGAGTCGCTCGATTTGCCGCGCGCGCTTCACACGCGGCTCAAGTGCAATCGCGAGTGA
>JAZKID010000005.1:5606-14016 GCA_040385045.1 Pseudomonadota bacterium
GAAAAACTGGAAGCTCGCGTTGCCGAACTCAACGCGCGCAAGTACGAGATCGAAAATGAAATGGCATCCGTCATCACGGATGGTGATGCCAAACAGCTGAAGCGCCTCAACCAGACTTATGAGAAACTTGGCAAGGATCTCGAAAAGGCAGAGGCTGCTTGGGCAGAGTGTCTTGAAAGCCTGTAATTTTACGGGCTTTTGCGAATAATAAAGCCGTGCTAAAAGCAGATCTGTCTTTCCAAGGAGCTGCCATGAACCGTTCTGCATTCGCTTTCGCTATTGCTTTAATGTCTTCCACGACGGTTTTTGCTGCCGAAAAAACCGACTGGCAAAATTACTTCGTCAAAAGCTATGCTGAAAATGTGGCGATTGAAACGGCGGGCAGCAAGAATACGCTGAAGCTGGCGCAGACGATTGCCGCGCGTATGAAGGCCGCCGGCTTTCCCGAAAAAGACCTTGAAGTGATCGATACAGGCGACGGCAAAGGGATTATCTTTGCGCGCCTGCACGGTGCCGCGACAAGCGAAGCCGAAAAACTTCCGCCGATTGTTTTCATGGCGCACAGCGATACAGTTCCGGTGAAACTGGAAGACTGGAAAATCAAAAACGAAAAAGGCGAGCTGATTACACTCGACCCGTTCAAGCTGACGAAGATCGATGGCAAGGCCTATGAGATCAGTGAAGAAACGGATTCCAGCGGCAACAAAAAAGAAGCGACAAAAGAGCTGGGCGAAGGTGTCGGAGCTAAATATTTCGGCCGTGGTGTGAATGACGACAAGGGCATGCTGACGATGATCGAAACATCGTTCACGCGCCTTGCTGCCGAAGGTTATAAAGGCAAGCGCGATTACATCATGATCTTCGCGCCCGATGAGGAAACCGGTGACGCGACACGCCAGGGCATCGGCTATGTGTTCGACAAGCGCCCCGAACTGATCAAGGGCGCCGAGCTTCTCATCAATGAAGGCGGTACCGGAAAAATAAAATATGGCAAGACGCTGAATCTTGAAGCGCAGGTCGCCGAGAAGGTAGGCGTCACTTATATTCTGAAAGCAACGGGGGTTTCGCGTCACAGCTCTCAGCCCGGGCCTGCCGACACCAACCCGATTTACACGCTGGCGCAAGCATTCGTGAATGTCAGCAAGCTGGAATTTCCGATCATGCTCACGCCGGTCACGAAAAACTATTTTGAAAAGATTGAGCCGAATGAAGCGCCGGAGATGCAAGCTTCAATTCAAGCGCTGCTCGCGGGCAAGACAGACAAAGCCGAGCTTGCAACGCTGCTGGCCGATACTTATTACAACGGCCAGGTGCGTAACACCTGCGTCGCGACGATGAGCGAGCCGGGAATTGCGCAAAATGTGGTGCCGGGTTCTGCAACAGGTAAGGTCAACTGCCGCGTTTTACCCGGTACACCTGTCGATGACGTAACGGCCGCGTTGACCAAAGCTATCGATAATCCTGCCGTTACCATTACAATGGCGAGCAAGCCTGTGTTCAGCGACCCGTCGCCAGTCGACCCGATCCTGTTCGAAATCGCGGCAAAGATCGTAAAAAAGAACTTCGGCGAAAACGTTCCGTTCATGGCATCCATGTCGAACGGCGCGACCGATATGATCGACTTCCGCAATGAAGGTTATTTGTCCTACGGCATCAATTTCTTTCCGCTTGGCGAGCGGATCAGCAACATGCACGGCAACAACGAGTGGGTTGGAGCCGAAGACATGAACCGCGCCAACGAGACGCTGTATGAGTTCATGGCGGAGCTGGCAAATACCAAGCTTTCCGGCGTGAAGCAGCCGGAACACAAAGAGCAATTATAAGTTTATCTTTATATCGATCAAAAAAACCGCAGCTTTTGCTGCGGTTTTTCTGTGTGGGAGAAATCATCATGGCTGCAAAAAAGAAACCAACGAAAAAACAGACCGATCAAAAGTCTTCCGGCCGCGATGATTTTTTCGAAAATTTTGCGCGTATCACATCCGACCTGACCGGCAGCGCTTGGGCTTTCCTCGTTGCGCTTGGTGTTATTATCATCTGGGGTGTTTCCGGGCCGCTGTTCGGCTATTCCGACACATGGCAGCTTGTCATTAATACAGGCACCACGATCATCACTTTCCTGATGGTGTTCATCATCCAGCATACGCAAAACAAGGATACGCGCGCCTTACAGCTGAAACTCGACGAGCTGATCCGCACGACGGAAGGCGCGCATAACGCCTTCCTCGATCTCGAAGGACTTTCCGACGTCGAGCTGTGCAAAATTCAGGAGCGTTACAGGGAATTGGCAGAGCAATCGCGCAAGGATTTGCGGGCCGGTAAAAAAGATACGCACAAGCCGGATTTGAAAACGGAGAATTTTGATATCGCGCGCTAACGGTCGAGCCGCTTGATCAGGCTTGATGTATCGAGGCGGTTACCGCCCATCTCCTGAATTTCCTTATAAAATTTGTTGACGATGTCGGTGACCGGAATGATTGCGCCATTACGGCGCGCTTCATCCTGCACGATATCGAGATCCTTGCGCATCCAGTCGACGGCGAAACCGAAATCGAATTTGCGTTCGTGCATCGTTTTGCCGCGGTTTTCCATCTGCCATGAATTGGCGGCGCCTTTTGAAATGACATCCAGAACGGCCTCGGCATCAAGCCCGGCTTTCTCCGCAAAGTGGATACCTTCGGACAACGCCTGCACAAGCCCGGCAATGCAGATCTGGTTGACCATTTTTGTGAGCTGCCCCGCGCCTGATAGGCCCATCAACCGGCAGGCCTTGGCGTAAGTGTTGATGACAGGTTCGGCGCGGCCAAAAGCAGTTTCATTGCCGCCGCACATCACGGTCAGCTTGCCGCTTTCCGCACCGGCCTGTCCGCCGGACACAGGTGCATCGATGAAAGAAATATTTCTTTCGAGTGCCTTTGCCGCAAGTTCTCGCGCGAGTTCGGCGGATGTGGTGGTGTGATCGATAAAAATAGTGCCGGATTTCATAGTCGAGAAAGCACCGTTACTGCTTGTAGTAACGGCTCGCACATCTTCATCATTGCCGACACAGGCGAAAACGAAATCGGCATCGCGCGCCGCTTCGGCTGGGTTAGCAGCGATTGTCCCGCCAAAACGGTCCGCCCAGCTTTTTGCTTTAGCCTGTGTGCGGCTGTAAACTTTGACAGGATAACCTTTCGCGGCAAGATGTCCGGCCATCGGCCCGCCCATAACACCGAGGCCGATAAATGCCGTCTTGAACATCCTGTTATCCTTTTGTCAGCCTGTCGCGAAATCGATGATGAACTTTACATTCAGCGAGATCAGCAGAGCGCCGATCAATGCCGCAATCACCGTTAGCCAGCGCGGCGAAACGAGAGCACCCATTTTGCTGCGCGAAGCCGTGATATGCACCAAAGGTAAAACGGCGAAAGGCAATTGCAAGCTCAAAATAACCTGGCTGAAGATCAGAAGCTTTGCCGTCCAGCTTTCTCCATACACAATTGTCACGACAACGGCGGGAATGATCGCGATCAGCCGTGTGACAAGGCGGCGCATCCATGCGGGCAGGCGGATATCCAGAAAGCCCTCCATCACGGCCTGTCCGGCCATGGTGGCGGTGACGGTGGAATTCAGGCCGCAGCACAGAAGCGCGATGGCAAACAGGCTCGGCGCCAAAGCATAGCCGAGCAGGGGGCTAAGCAGTTTATGCGCTTCGTTGAGATCTTCCACCTGTACCATGCCTGCTTTATTGAAACTTGCGGCAGCCAGAATAAGGATGGATGCGTTGATCGTCAGCGCAAACATCAGTGCAAAAGTGGAGTCGAGCGTCGCAAATTTCAGCGCCTCACGTTTTTCCGGCGTGGTGTGGCCGTAAGCGCGCGTTTGTACGATGGCGGAATGAAGATAAAGGTTATGCGGCATGACCGTTGCGCCGATAATACCAAGCGCGAGATAAAGCATGTTCGAATCCGTCACGATCTGCGTCGACGGCAGAAAGCCTTTCAGTACGGCGCCCCATTCCGGATCGGCCATGACAATTTGCGCGATGAAACAGAATGCGATGACGCCGATAAGGGTGATAATAAAGGCTTCGATCCAGCGGAAACCTTTTGTTTGCAGCCATAAAATCAGGAACACATCGGCTGCTGTAATCATCACGCCGATTTCAAGCGGGATATTGAAAAGAAGATAAAGTCCGATGGCGGTGCCGATCACCTCGGCAAGATCGGTAGCAACGATGGCAATTTCGGCAAGGAACCACAGCGGCCACGCCGTCCAGCGCGGATAGGCATCGCGGCAGGCCTGCGCAAGATCGCGGCCGGTCGCGATGGCTAGGCGTGCGCACAGCGATTGCAAAATGATTGCCATGATATTGGAGAGCAAGGCAATGAAGAGAAGCGCGTAGCCGAACTTCGACCCGCCGGCGAGCGATGTCGCCCAGTTGCCGGGGTCCATATAGCCGACCGCGACAAGATAGCCGGGGCCGAGGAAAGCCATGAACTTGCGCCAGTTGGTCGCGTCAGCCGGAACGGGAATAGACCGGAAAACATCGATCAGCGGTGCTTCGCCCTGGATGCGCCGCCAACCGCCCACTGTGCTGTTGCTCTTTTCAGGGTTCATCAACATCGCCTTTTGAGAATGATTATCAAATGCATATATCGCCTCCGCGCAGGCGTCAAGCCAGTTGAGATTTGTTCTCAACTGAGAAACAGGCGGTGTCAGTTTTTCTTGGGTTTCTTCAGCGGCTCGACATAAATCTCGAGGCGGTGGTCGATGATACGGTAGCCGTGCTTCGCGGCTATCTTCGCTTGCAGGGCTTCGATTTCTTTAGAATGAAATTCGATCACCTTACCGTTCCTGACATCGATGAGGTGATCATGATGCTGGTGCATGCTGCTTTCATAATGTGCGCGGCCGCTGCCGAAATCATGCTTGTCGGCAACGCCGATCTTTTCGAAAAGCTGCAGCGTGCGGTAAACGGTCGCCAGCGAAATACGCGGATCGACCTTTTTGATACGGTTATGCAATTCATCGACATCAGGATGGTCGCGCGTCACGCTCAATATCTTGGCGATCACGCGGCGAGGGCCGGTGAGGCGGATGCCGCTTTCCTTCAGCTTGCGTTCGAAAATCTTTTCTGCCGTCATGTGCGCCGCTTATATGGCCAGCCTTACAATTAGCACACTCATATGTTCAGGCAATATGCAGATTGCAGACAGGCGTGCACAGCTTTATGGTCGATAACATGAAAACAGCTGCAGCAAAGCCGGCGCCGACCCCTGTCAAAATAGCGGGTGTTAAAAAAATTGTCGCTGTCGCTTCCGGCAAGGGCGGGGTTGGAAAATCCACTGTGGCGACAAATCTTGCCGCGGCCTGCCAGATGTCCGGCCTTCGCACCGGCCTGCTCGACGCGGATATATACGGCCCGTCGCTGACGAAAATTTTAGGGATTACGCAAAAGCCGCAACTGACGGAAGATAAAAAACTTATTCCCGTCATGGCGCATGATTTGCAAACGATGTCGATTGCGCTGATCATGGGCGAAGAGCGCGCGATGCTCTGGCGCGGGCCGATGGTGATGGGTGCGGTGCGGCAGATGCTGTTCGACGTCGCGTGGGATAATCTCGATGTGCTGTTCATCGACCTCCCGCCGGGCACGGGTGATGCGCAGCTCACGCTTATCCAGAGTGCCATCGTCGATGGGGCCGTCATTGTTTCGACACCGCAGGATCTCGCGCTGATCGATGCGCGGCGCGGGCTGGAAATGTTCCGCCGTATGAACGTGCCTATTCTGGGCATCATCGAAAATATGAGCGTTTTTACATGCTCGGGCTGCGGCAGTGAATTCGAGATTTTTGGCGCCGGCGGTGCAAAGGATGAAGCCGAAAAAATCGGTGTGCCGTTTCTGGGCGCTCTGCCGCTTGATCCGGATATCCGTGCCGCATCAGATGCAGGGCACGTCTATATGAATAGTCATGCCGAAAGCCGCGCCGCGTTGCTTTATCGCGAAATTGCAGAAAAGCTAATCGAAACAATTCTTTCCTGAGTTTGCACTCGAACAGATCAAATCCCACCTATTCAGGTTACCGCAAGGTTGCAGCGGCGCGCGGCAATTAACAATGGTATAAAATGTATGAATAAAAGTTTTTGAAAGCTTGAATTTTATCGACTGCATTTGAATGATTTAGACTGAAACGATTGCGAAAAACATGAAACAGCGAACAACTCTTCGATTGATCACCGGCTTTGCCACCGTGCTGCTGGCATCAACCTGTCTTGCCGGGACGGCAGGGATGAAGAATGCGCGCCTGCGTGTGGCTGCAATTGAAACGCCACCGCTGACGGAAACGAAAATCCTCAACAAGGCTGCCGAAACACAAAACCAGAACGAGCAGGAACTGCTCGCGATGGCGCGCCGCATTCAGGAAGACGCGATGCTCGGCGCGCCGGCATCTGTGAACGTGAAAGCCAGCGTCGAACTTTCAAAGTCTTGCACGTCGGGCACGAACTGCCTGCTGCAGCTGGTTGTCGAAAATAAAGGCAACATTCCCGTTTCAAGCCCGATCCTTGCCTCTCTTTCGCTCGATGTCGCGGGCGGAAAAAATGCCGGCACGACGACAACCGGCTGGGTGTGCGGTTACGCCGACCCGAAGCTGACATGCGCATCGACGGGTATCGCTTTGCAGCCGAATGAAAAAGCGCGTTTCATCATCGATTGGGAAACGCCCGACGTTTCAGCTGCCAAGACGGCTAAAGTCTGTTTTAGCCTTGTATGGCCGGGCCGCCCGAAAGATGGCGTTTACCGCGCCGACCAGATTGCCGCCGTACAGTTTGCCCTGAAGCGTGCCGGTTTCGAGCCGGGCGCGATCGATGGCCGCATTCGCCCGAAAACATTGCAGGCGATCCGCCTACTGCGTGATGTTGTCAATATTCCCGGTCCTTCGCAGATCACGCCCGATCTTTTGCAAAACCTGTTTGGCGAAGTTGGCAAATACCCGAGTGATGCCGATTCAAGCGATGACGTTGCTTGCGCCGATATCATGCTAAAACCATCCGACAAGAAAGTTATTGCAAGTGCTGCGCCGGCACAGCCTGAAGCTGCGCCTGTTCCGTCGAAAGCTGAATTGCCGGATCTTCCAGCTTTAAGCGAAAAAGAAGTCGCTGCACGCGCAGAAGCTGAAAAAATCAGAACTGAAGCAAAAAAAGCTGCTGCTGAAGCAAAAGCTGAGCGCGAGGCGAAAAAAGCGGCAGCGATCGCAGAAGCCGACAAAATTCGCGCTGAGGCAACAAAAGCGATTGCTATTGCCAAGGCTGAAAAAGAAGCAAAGCAGGCCGCCGCCCGTGCCGAAGCCGATAAAATTCGTGCAGAGGCATCAGCCGCCAAGATCGAGCAGGATGCGAAACGCGCCGCGGCGCTTGCAGAAGCAGAAAAGATCAGGGCGGAAGCCGCAAAACCGGCAGCGCCTGTTGCTGTTGCGAAAACAGATACCAAGGCATCTGCCATTCCTCAGCCGGTACGCGTGATCAAATCTGACGATACGAAAACCGCTGTTGCAGAAGTGCCAAAACCTGTTCGCGTGATCAAGTCGGAACCGGCAAAGGCTGCGCCTGTGAAAGCTGAAGCTGCAAAAGCGACACCTGTACCCGCTCCGGCAGTTGAAGAGCCGAAAGTCGCGGTGCGTGTCATCCCGATGCAGAAAGAGACAGAGCGTCTCGAGCCGTCTGCCAAAGCACCGAAGACGCGCACCACGGTCCGTTCAACGGCAATGCCGGATGACCTGCCGGAAATCGATATTCCAGCGCCTGTTGTCGAAGAAACGATTGTACGCGAGACACCGAATGAAGTTTATGCGCCGCGCGACAGCGCAAGCACGATCACATTGAGAGACGATCGCGATGATGGCCTTGTCTATCGCAGCACGACGGCCGACAGCGACGAAGAATATTATGAGATCGACCACAAGACGGGGCAGGCGACACTGAAGCCGCCGCGCATACCGGAAATGATGCAGCGTAAATCTGCCGATCGCAGAAGTACGATTTGCGATTGCCGTTCGGACAGGCAGAGTTCTTATTCGAACAGACGTAAAGACGATCGCCTGAGACGCCGCGCCTCGCTCGATAAATTGCCGTCGGGTTCGGATATCGTCGCGGGCTGGCCTTACCGCAACTAGTTACATGACGTCGGGAATACCGAGGCGCGCCGCTTTTGCCAGCGTTGACGCTTTCCTGCGGCGGCCGATCCGCTCGGCCTGAAGCAGGTAAAGGCCCGAGCCCATAATCATTATCGAACCCGTCAATGCGACGGCGTTCGGAATTTCTTTCCAGATGATCAGGCCGGCAGCCATCGCCCACAAAAGCGCGGAATAACGGAACGGCGAAACAACAGACGCTTTTGAATGGCGGAAAGCTAGAATAACGCCGTAATTGC
>JAZKID010000005.1:14026-20583 GCA_040385045.1 Pseudomonadota bacterium
ATGATGAGGCCAAGCAAAGTGAGGGCGACGCCGCCTGCAAGGCAGACGACGAGCGACGACACATCGGTGTTGATTTTCCGCGTGATGAGATCACGTCCGGCAATTGCAACAGCCGAAGCGAGCCCCAGAAGCGTGTAGCCGCTGAAATGGTCTGTGCCGGGCTGCACGATCAGCAGCATGCCGATAAATCCGACCGCGACGGCCAGCCAGCCGCCGAAACTGATTTTTTCATTGTAGAAAACAGCAGCACCTGCAGCGATCAAAAGCGGTGCGATCAGCAGAACGGCCGTGAGCTCGGCGATCTGCATGTTTGCGAGCGCGATGAAATAGGTGATGCCAGCAAATGCTTCAAGACCCGAGCGCAGCAAGACGCGCGGGTTGCGGATTTGCGCGATCGAGCGGCCATAGCCTGCGGCAATCACCCAGACAAGCGTGAAAGCGCAGACGAAAACGCCCCGCAGCAGGAGGATTTGCGGTGCAGACAATGTTTCAGAGATCAGTTTGACAAGTGTATCGTTGGCGGCAAAAAGCCCCATCGCCACGCACATCAGGACGATGCCCGTCATATTGGTATTCGAATCATTCATAGAAAAAACCCACCGCAAAAGATTACGAGAAAATCGTTCTCAAATCTTTGCGGAGAATTTATGACGCGATGGAATTTTTTGAATTTTGCTTGAAGTGCGCGTTTAACGCACAACAACCTTGGTGCCGACCTTGACGCGATTGTAAAGATCGATGACGTCCGCGTTAATCATGCGAATGCAACCCGATGAAACAGCTTGCCCGATGCTTTCCGGTTCATTGGAGCCGTGAATGCGGTAAAGCGTGCTGCCGAGATACATGGCGCGCGCGCCCATCGGATTGGTTGGTCCGCCCGGCATATAGCGCGGCAGGTCAGGGCGGCGCTTGATCATCATTTCCGGCGGACGCCAGTCCGGCCATTCTTCTTTGCGCGTGACCTGCTTCACGCCGTTCCATTCAAAGCCTTCGCGGCCGACGCCGATGCCGTATTGCATGGCCATGCCGTTGCCCATCACGAAATAAAGGCGGCGTTCCGTCGTATTGATAACGATCGTGCCCGGCGTTTCTTTTGTCTGGTATTCCACTTCCTGTCGCGGAATGGGGCGTGTGCCTTCTTGGGTATCGGTCCAGCCTTCGTTGTTTTCGTCCCAGTATTGATGCGTTGTTGCGGTAGGGTCGGCAGGTAGTGTTTCCTGTTCCGATTCGACGGAGGCCAATTGCGTTTCAGGTTTGGCCGGATGTTCGGCGGTCTGATCGTCCAGTGTGTACCAGCCGCGGCGCTGCGCCCAGCGGTCTTCTTCCTGCGTCTGGAAAGCTGCAGGCTCGGCATGCGGCGTCATGCGGCGAAGGCCGCGCGGGCCTGTTGGCTGAACAGCGAAGCGTGGTTGCTCGTTCCCGCCGGAAGCTTCTTCCTGCGATTGCTCGTCCTGCGGTGCCTGTTCGATGACGCGGCGCTTTCTCGGAGATTTGTTGCGCTGCTTTTTCGCATCCTGTTTTTCAGCCTGCGTTCTTACCTGTCGCAAGTCATCCAGAACGCCTGCATGCGCAGGAGCTGCAAGCATGAAGCCCGCAAAAGCAATAAACAACGGGAAAGATTTCTTCCAAGATATAGTCGAAGACATGGGACGGCCTGCTGAAACGAGATGTGTAAAGAATTGTCGATAGCAGGTAAAACCTGCTTCGGTCACCCTCCTGCGGGCGAAAAACGCCAAGTATAGTTAAAAGCAAAGTGTCTGTTGCCGGAATGCAACAGACATGAGTATCTAAGACCTTGTTTTACATACTATTCTTAAGCAACGATAATTCCGAGTTCAACCAGTGCCGCAACGCCGCTTTTGCCGGTTTTCTCGCGGGCATAGTTTTCAAGCTGGCTGATGAGATTGCCGAGCGTATTCTTACCTGTTTCGATTTTCAGGCCTTTAGAGTCTGCCTTTGAATAATCGAATATGTTGGCAAGTGCAGCAAGGCCATACTCCCCGAGAATGGCCGTGAACTGTTCGCGTGTCAGCTCAGCGCCTGCTGAACCGTAAACGCCGCCGGATTCCATAGCCATAATAAGTTCAGGTTTGATTTTAAGATCGCGGCCAATCTGCACGAAGCGCGTCACGTTCATGAACTCGACACCCTTCGAAGGTTCCAGCATCTTTTCAACTGTCTTCACATCTTTACTCAGCTTGCTGGTTGTGACGATGATTTTGTTTGTCGTAATGGTTTGTGTCGTCGTTGCCTGCGTTTCGCTTGAAGGCGGAAGTTGTATTTTACTTCCGTTTCTCACTTCTGTTGTCAGAGGCGTTGGCTCACGTTGTGGTTGTTTTGGTTCAATCGGCTGTGTTTGAATTCTTGTTTCATTAGAAGAATTAATTTCTTCATTGCCGTTTTTTACTTGCTGCGTCGACAGAATTTGGTTGGTGTTATTTTCCGGAAGTTTTTCCATCGTGCGTCGTTCGATTGGAGATTTCTGCACTTCACCTGGCGTGAAAGTAATTTTTTCAGAGCTTTGTGCGTTTCGAGGTTGCTGGAAGAAATTTCTTGAGACCTGTTTCGGTTGAGGTATGTCGCGTGTTGCGGTATTGAGCGTCGAATTTTCTGTCGTTGACGACGCATCTACAGGGAACGATCTGGGGAGATTTTCATAACGAAAACCGGCTGCGCTGTTCAATAATTCAGCCGAGACCGATCTTTGAGATTGTTGACGCGGGTTGATATCCAAGCGCTGATTTGGATTGTTGTCTTTTTGCGGTGTGTCGCCTTCTGAAATTTCTGCTTCGGAAGGCCGCTTCGTTTCGCGCTTTGCTGAGGGTACAGTTACGTCATCGCTGAGCAAGTCAGTCGATGCCGATTTTTGGCGCTGACTGGTGACGTTTCGCGGTGTCTCGCCTTCCGAAACTTCGACTTCGGAAGACGGGTTCTTTTTGCGCTCTGTGGGAATTACGGGCGACGTCAGAGCACCGTCCGTATTGATGGTTGAAGAAGTGTTACGCTTCGTTACTTCGTTTTTTTTTGAGTTTCTTCGTTTGATCTTGCGCCGCGCTGATCTTCGCTATCTGCACGTTTGTCAGACTTCTCAGGAACTTTGCCGCTGATAATATAATTGGCACGAAGTTCATCAAAGGCCAGTTTGACAGCATCGTAATTGCCGGTTTTAACAGCCTGCTTGCCGAGCTGTTTGATATCCTTGTTTTCTGCAAGGGCTTTATCAATCCCGAGCTTCAGGTCTTCGACCGAAAGATTGCTGCCTTCACCGTCCAACTTGAAGAGGTCTTTGGCGTCACCATCCTTGAACTTGATTTTGTCGTCTTCCTTCGAGCCGGCATCGGTGCTGGTGCGTTGCTTGATAATGCCGTTACCTTCCTGGTTGAAGAATTTAACAACTGCAGCCATGTCGGCGACAGCTGATTTTACTTTTTCGCCATCGGCATTGATGTATTCCTGCTCTTTCAGAATGCCGTTGTCTTTCAGCAATTGAACGAGATTGGCATCGTCCTTAACCTGACCGAAGAAGGCAATGCGCTTGAGGAGACCTTGCTTTTCGCTCATGTTGAACTGACTGAAAACAGCGTCCAGGCCGGCTTCGGTAATGAATTCTTTCTTTTCATATTTCGGAGCGAGCTTTGCGGTTTCTTCTTTAACGAGCTTGGCTGCCTGTTCCGCATTTTTCGGTTTTTTGGCGACAACGCTTTCAATAATCTTCTTTTTCTGATCGACTTTGTTAAGAGCTACAAAATCTTTGTTCTCTTTCGCAACTTCAGCGACAGACTTTTCAAGGATCAAGCGTTCGGCTTTTTCTTTTGTGGCTGGCTTGGCGGCAAGAACGCCGTCTTTAACGGCGTCCTGCTGATCATCGTCCAGACTCTTGAACATGGCATTGTTGTCGATGAGGGTTTTAAGACCCTTTTCGTCCAGAGCGACGGCGTTGCCCTGTCCGCTCAGTTCCTTGACAAACAGTTTTGCCGCAGCTTCAGAGCTTTCAGGTTCTTTATTGATGACATTCCAAAGGATGTCTTGCGCGGCTTCTTTGTCTGCCACATAAAGTTTCATAAAATCTTTGTTGGTCTTGGCAACTTCAATGACGGATTTGCGAAGAACGAGATTCTCGGCTTTTTCCGCTGTATCAGGTTTTGCTTTTGAAACGGCTTCCTTCACTGTCTTTTTCTGCGCCTCAGTCAGCGTGCCGTAAAGCTCGCTATTTTTGAGAGCCTTATCAACGACGCTTGAAGCCTGAGCATTGCCACCTGTATCGCCGGCTTTGAAGAATTTTGCGAAAGCGGTGTTAAGACGCTCCGCGCCTGTTTTGCCGTCAACTTTTGTTTCAAAGTCGAGCATCGACAAGATATCAGACCCGTCCTTTGTCTTGGCATTCGGTTTGGCGACATTTAAAAGCGTATTGACGACAAGTGCGCTGTCTTCATCCTTCAGGCCAAGCTTATCGAGTGCCACAGCAAGTTTGTCACCGTCCATAACGACGTTTTTCTTATTCGTGGAGATCGCACCAGCGTCAATCAGCTTGTCGAGAAACGCCCGGATCTCTTTCGAGTCGGTCAAACCAACTTTACCGTCTTTATCAATGCCTCTCAGAACTTCACTCAAACTTGTCGTCATAACTTAACTCCACTCCACGCCTGTAATCTTTGTGCCCTGATGGGCTAAACTTACACAAATAGTAGTTGATTGAATCTAAAACGCTACTTAATACTGTATTAATACTGAATATCGACAATATTCATCAAATTTTACTGATCGTGAAAGCTTGCGGAACTTTTCCTGTTTCTGATCATTTGTTTAAGACAGCTGTGGCGAAAGATAGCCGGCGCGCGCTGCGCATACCCAGCTCTTCAACTAAAACATTCGATTCACAGGAGAATAACCATGAACAAAGATATTATTGCCGGAAACTGGAAGCAGCTCAAAGGCGAGGTGCAAAAGCAATGGGGCAAGCTCACAGACGATCATATGGACCAGATCAATGGTGACCGCACAAAACTCGTCGGCAGCATTCAGAAGGCTTACGGTTCAACAAAGGAAGATGTCGAAAAACAGATCAGCGATTGGGAAACCAAATGGGAAGCTAATTCAGAAACCCGCAAAACAGCTTAACTTTTTTACATCTTGATTCTGAAAGCCGGGCTTCGTGCCCGGCTTTTCTTATTCGGCTTACGGATGGAACAATTTTACGAGAAGCGATGTTGAATAGGCGAGCAAGATTTCAAGGCTTCGGCCAATACTTGATCCCATTTTAAACCCAGGAGCACGACAATGGCTACATTTACCAAGAACCAGGATTACAACGATATTAAAAAAGACGCCCGTAACCTCGGCAACGATGTGAAAGACGCCGCAAATTCAACGGTTGCCAAAGTTATCGGCATGAACACGCAGGACGTTAAGGACATGGCCCACGAGGCCGGCCAGAATGTCCGCCAGTTCATCGACGATACTTCGAAACAGGCAGTCGATGCGCGTGATCGTCTTGAAGAGCGTGTCGTTTCCAATCCGCTCACTTCGGTTGCCGTTGCAGCTGTTGGCGGCTTTATCCTTGGCGCACTGCTGCGCCGCTAAAGACTTCAGGTAAAATCATGCTGTCGCTGGTTAGTCATTTCAAGCAACGCGCGCTGTTGTGGACCTTGCAACAGTTCATGTCGGAAGGCGTGGACATTAAGGCCTACCTGCGCAGGGTTATGCTTGGTGTGACAGCGGCGGCAGCAGCCGGCGTTCTGGTTGCCCTCGCGATCGCGGCGGCTTTGGGCGGGGGTTATATATACCTGACGACACAAGGCGGATTTGACCAGCCAACGGCGCTTCTTTTGATTGCGCTGGCCGCGCTTATTCCGGCTATAGTTTTGTTCTGGCTGGCAAGTGCGAGTCTTAAGGGTCTGAATAAATTCAGCACCCCTGCGCCCATCAAGGCACCTGTGGGCGTTGAACATTTTACGAAAATTGGCGGTGACGTTGTCAATTCTTTTATTGAAGGCTTGCTGACATCAAAGCCTCGGGCGAAAATCGTGCGCCTTTATAAGGCTTCGGATGCCGAATTGGCTGACTTGGACCGTCGAAAAGATTTTCGCGTCGTCAACAAATAAAAATCAAATAATTTAAATGACTGCCGCGTCGCTGACGCTTCTTGGCATCAAAAGCTAAAATTCATCCACTGGAAGAATTTTTCAACGCTTTTGATGGTGGGCGCGACAGGGATTGAACCTGTGACCCCTCCCATGTGAAGGGAGTGCTCTACCGCTGAGCTACGCGCCCGAAGTAGTCTTTCTAGGCGTGCCGCGATAAACAGGTCAAGGTTAAAGCAAAAATCTTTTTTCCAGCAACGGCCAGAGTTCGTGCCATTCCGATAAGACGTGATCAGCGCCAAGTTCGCGTGCGGGCGTGGCTGTGTAACCGAAATCGACGAGGATCACCGGCACTTCCGCCGCGCGTGCGGTGGCCACATCGGTGCTGCTGTCGCCAATCAGAACGGAGCGGTTATTTTGTCCGCCTGCTTCCGAAATCGCCAGATCGAGCATGCGTCTGTCGGGCTTTGAAAAAGG
>JAZKID010000006.1:0-544 GCA_040385045.1 Pseudomonadota bacterium
TTTTCGAGCGCCATATAGCGATCAAGATTTTCCAAAAAGCGCGCCGCACCGTACGGATCATAACCGGCGCCTGCCGCCATGCGAATACCGATCTTGTCGGCCTGCAATTCCTGTTTGCGCGAGAACGACGCCAATGAGAGTGCGCCCGAAACCAGCATGGACTGCGCGGCGCGCTTGTCCCCGAGCACGCTCATCACAACCTTGCTGGCGAGCATGGCGCTGTGCGCCTGATCCATGCGCTCGATGGTGTGGTTCGCCTCGATATGCGCCATTTCATGCGCGAGAACGGCAGCCAGCTCCGCTTCGTCATTGGCGAGCGCGAGAAGGCCGCGCGTGATGAACACCTGCCCGTCCTGCAGCGCGAAAGCGTTGATGGCAGATGAGTTCAGAATGGTGACGCTGTAGCGCAGGTTGGGCTTCTCGGACGATTTGCGCAGGCGGTCGACGATCGAGGCCAGCTTGCGCTCCAGATCAGGCGCTTCATAAAGCCCGCCGACAGATTTCACCACATCGACCGGCACGCGCGGCGCGGCGTTTTCCTCAC
>JAZKID010000006.1:554-19950 GCA_040385045.1 Pseudomonadota bacterium
TAACAGGCGGCAGAACGCTGGAAACGACTGGCGCATTTTCATCCTGCACGCAGGCGGAAAGCAGCAGGCAGCACGTCAGCGCGATGACTGATGCGGAAGAACGAAAAACTGTCTGCGTCAGACTCATTGCAAAACTTCCAAAGACTCCGCGTTTTCAAGCGTGAGGCGCGGCGGCGTGCCCGGTCTCAAAATTCCGCGCACCAACACTTGTCTGCCCTTCAAGCCGGCAAGCGGCGTGACGGCGTCGATGGCCTCGCGGTTTTTCTTCAACACAATCACGGCAAAATCATGCTTGAAAACGGTCCCGAAGTTCAGGAAGGTCGCATAATCGCGTTTCCCAACATTTAAAATTGTGCCTTCGATGACACGAAACTGGCCCTGCGCTTCATTCAGGGCTTGATGGTCGCTGGCCTGAAGAATAATGTCCGAAGGCTGCGCCCATAGCCCGGCCTTTTCCTGTCTCGCCTCTTTCTCAAGCCGGAGAAGATCCTTGATGCAAACGCTCCGGATGCCGGACGGCATGGCGAGCGCGTAGCCTTCACTGACAAGAGCGCCCTGCAGGAATTTTTCCTCCGCGCCATAGGCGAGATCGGCAGGAATACGGCCATATCGGTCCGGCATGCTCAGCAGCGGCACATAACGAAGCCCTTGCGCGGCCACTTCGTCGATGCGCGCTTTCGTACGCGCTTCAATTGCAGCAGGAATATCGATACCAGCGAGGACAAGAACATCATTGCTTTTGAGCTGCAATTCGCGGCCGCTTTTGGCGTGCGCGTCGCCGGCCTTGAACCCGCCCTGCGGAAAGCAGGATGGCAGGGATGCCGCCTGCGCACTGCCGAGCGCAAGGAAAAGAGCCAGAAAGCGGGTCAAAAATCTCATCATCTTTATCTAGACGATGGCGTGAAGCTGCGCAAAGGTACGCTTGCTGGTTCGGACGCGAAAAGGTAAAAATCTTTTAGTGCTCTGAATAAGTCCCCGTAGCTCAGCTGGATAGAGCAACGGTTTCCTAAACCGTAGGCCGCATGTTCGAATCATGCCGGGGACGCCACCTTCACGATATCGCAAGCGAACATGCGACTTTTATTTGTCATTCGGCTGAAGCCTCATTTATTTCGAACTATGCCAGGGACGCCATTCGAGCCGGTCTTGCGAAGCAAGGTACAAAGCTCCGCCGGAGCTTTGTAAGGCGAAGAATGCCAAGCCGTTTTACGGCGCGGCAGATAGTCTATCGCATAATTTTCTTGAGCAGATTTTTTGCGAAATTTCGCGCCTGAATTTTAAAACGCATTTTTGTGGCCAGAAGAAAAAAGGCAGTGCTGCGGTACGGCCGTGTCGCGATCAGGATATCTGAAAAAAGATGCGGCGTTGAAAATGGCGCGACATGGCGGCCAAGCCCGAGAGGCGCGCATGAATCCGCCTCGTGAAAATCCGGTGCATGTAAAACCTGTTTCGCCAATTCCAATGCATAATGAACGCCCGGCGAAAAACGGGCCGCCGCTTCCTCATAGGCCATTTTGAGATACCACATGCTGCCGCGAATTTTAAAAACGAGGCCCATGGCGAGCGGCTTTTGCTGCGACATTAAAGCGGAGAGAAAAAATTTGTCATCAGGTAAATACTGCAAGACCTGCGTGATGAAATCTCCGTCGCGTGTGTTGTTGATAATGGCCGTACCGCGCCGGCCTTTCCAGCCTGCGCTTTCAAGTTTGAAAAAATCATTCAGCTTTATGCGCGCGTTATCGCCCTCAAAAACACTGTATGCCGTTTCACCCATGTCACGGCGCTGCTTTTTTAAAGTGCGGCGCGCCTTGGCGGAAAAAATCGTTTCATAAAACGTTTGAAAGTTTCTGCCGACGCTCAAAAAGCCACGATTTTCCTGAGCTAAAATACTGCATTTCTGATGCCTTGCCTGCAAGACAGGACGCAGACCCTGCAGCATTTTTTCAGGCATGAACGGGCAATGGATTGCAATCGTTTCCATTTTTTCGAACGCGCTCAACAACACATTCCAGACTTCATCTGCATGTTTTTTATGAATGAGCGGCACGGTCAGCATCATGTAATCGTGCAGCCTTGTATCGATAACACTGCCCTGTTTCACAAACGGCCATGCGCCGATGAGCGTCCCGTTATTGCGCCAGACAAGAAAGATGTTTGCGTTTTTTTGCGCGGCTCTGACAACAGCGGGCTCGGCGAAAATGTTGGGCTGGACAGCTTCGGCCTGCAGATCATCGACAGCGCCCGCATGTTTGAAATAAATGTCCGGCGATACGATCTCGACCCTGAGCATTACGCCAGCCGGTGTTTGTTATAATGCCAGAAGCCGACCGTGAGATTGAGTTTGCGCCGGATAAAAAAGATCAGCAATGCGGTTTCAAGCACCATCGCACCGGACATCGCCGCGGCTGCGCCCATCAGCCCGTAAAACGGCACCAAAAGAAAAAGCAGCAGAGTCGCGAATAATAGCGCCAGCGCGACAATTCCCGCGAGAAGTTTTTGATGGCCAAGAAGGGCGAGTAACCTGTCGGCCGGCCCGATCATGCTGCGAATGATGACGCCGATGCTGAAAATAAACAGCAGCGGAAACCCTGCCGTGAACCCCGGGCCGAACAGGAAAAGAAATCCCTGCCCCAAAAGAATGACCAGCACGATGGCCAGCATCGTTGCTGCGAACGACCACAATGACGCCTGCGCGATGAAATGCTTGAGGCGCGGGCCATCGCCCGTGACGTGATATTCCGTGAAGCGGTGCGAGACGGCGGCGGCCACGGCAAAGTTGACGAATAAAGCCAATGCCAGCGTCTTGCTGGCGGCAAAATAAACGGCGAGATTTTCAGGCAGCACGTAGCGCGACAAAACCAGAATATCGACATTTTGCAAAAGAACGCGCGCGGCTTCGGCAAAAAATAGCGGCAGCGCGGCAAGCAGCCAGATTTTCTGCTCGAAACGATACGGGATTTTTGGAATATGTTTTGCAAGCAGGCGGCTGACCATCGCGAGCTGCAAAGCTGCTGTGACAATGCAGGCGGCCAGCGCGGCGATCATTGCGCCGGGCGCCGTTGCCGGAATGAGTTCGAGATAATGACCCGCCGCCATGAAGACGATAATCAGCAGCGGGCGCAGCACATATGGAGGACCCATCGCAGTCACCGCGGCATTATAGCAACGCGAGATGCCATCGAGCGTTTCGGTGATCGTGAAAAACGGCAGGCAAACGAAAGCGAGATAAAATGGCCAGACGTAATAGGAATCCAGCGCATCGCCCAACATATAAACGCCGGCGATACCCAGCACGCCGACAATAGCTGCGCTGAGGAACGTCATCAGCCGCGCATAAAAGGTGTAGCCGCGCAGCAGGCCGTTTTCACCGCGCTGCGTATAGGTCGGTATGAATAATTCCGGGATCACCGAGAGGCCAAGCGTGGAAATGTGCCCCAAGATCAGAACCCACGTCCACACCATGACATAGACGCCGTAATGATGTGAGCCGAGCCAGCGTGCGAGGAAGATTTGCGCGATATAGGCGATACCTGCGCTGAAAACGCGGATCCCGTAAGCCGTAAGCGCGGTGCGGCGCGCAATGCCGCTATGCGTGTCGGCATTAAAAAAATTGGCAATCCATTCCATTCTGCCGTTTTTCCAACTCTTCCTGAAACAGAGGTGTTACGCGAACAGCATTAACGTTTTGCCGGTTTTGCTTTCGGCTTCGCCGGTTTTGCGTGCGGCGCCTTGATTGCAGGTTTTTTTGCCTGCAGTTTTGTCTTGGCCGCTTTTGGCTGCACTTTTTTGACTTGTGGCTTTTTCTGTAAGGCGGATTTTTTATTCGCCATTGTCTTCGAAGAGACCTTCAAAGAGTTTTTTTTTGAGCCGTTTGGCGAAGGTGTTGCAAAAGTGGATTTGGATGTCGCCGGCGGCGGCGAAGCGAGCGGCAGAGGCGCCGGTACGGCAATATTAGTTGTATAGCCGACGGGCGGCGGCGGCAGGTCGCGCCCTGCCAGCGCCACACGCAGCGGCAGGCCGCGCTGTGCATCGCCGGGATCCATCTGCATCAGCAAAGGCTGCATGGAAGAGGCGCGCGCACCAAGAAGCGAAACTTGAGGCTTTTTCTTTTTTGCGTCGCTTGCGGTCTGTGTCTGCGACATTTGCAGCATGCCATAGCTCTGCGCGCTTAAATTATCCTGCGGCGCGAAGGCGAGAATTTCCGAAGTCACCTGCTCCATGTCGTTTCGTTTTGCGCGGCTGCAGACAAAGCTTTTCATATCGATGGGTGACGGACGCATAGAGCGCGGCAGGCTGGCCAGCGTGGTGAAAGTTTGTGACGCATTGCTGTTAAAGAAACCGCGGCCGGGTTCGCGCGACGGAGCAGCGAAAGATTTTTCAAGCAACAATGCCGCCCATTCCGTTCGCGCGCGCGACGAGTCAGCGCCCAGCACGACGGCGATATGGCGGCGGCCATTGCGCGTTGCCGTTGCGACCATGTTAAAGCCCGACGAACAGATATAGCCCGTCTTCAAACCATCCGCGCCTTCGAAACGGTCGAGCAGCGGGTTATGATTTTTAATCACGGCGTTTCCAACCTGGATAGCGCCCGTATTCAGAAACGGCTGATAATCGGGAAATTCGATTAGCAGCGCGCGCGCCAAAATCGCAAGATCGCGCGCCGATGTGATCTGTACCGGGTCCGGCAAGCCGTTCGGATTGTTCCAGATGGTGTCCGTCATGCCGAGCTTCTGGCTCCATACATTCATTTCATTGACGAACGAGGGAACGCTGCCGGAAATACCTTCCGCAATCGCGACCGACATATCGTTCGCCGATTTCACCATGATCATGTAGAGCGCGGCTTCCAGCGACACGACACTGCCGGGCTTGAAACCCATCTTGGAAGGTTTCTGCTGGTTGGCATAAGCACTCACCGTCAGCGGCGTATCGAAACGCGCGCGACCGGATTTGATCGCCTGGAAGGCGACATAAGCCGTCATCAGTTTCGTCAAAGAAGCCGGATGCCACAAGGCGCGCGCTTCCTGCGCGTGAATGACGGTGCCGGATGCTGCATCGATGACAAGCTGCGGGCGATCAGGCTTTGGCAGAACGACAGCTTCAACAGCACGGAGTGCCGCATTGGTCGTTTTCTTTTTTACCGCAGCGAAAGCAGTGCTGCCTCCAGACGGGGCAACAAAAACAAGCGCAGCAATGAGACCAATAAAGAATCGACGCAAAATCAGGCCCTCTCCCCGAAAACATGGAGATTCTCATGATTAGATGTGCGGGTCAAATGGGGCAAGAATGAGAAATCGCTTTTACCATCAGGTTTTTGCCGATTTTAAACAGGAGATATCGACATTAAGAAAAACCCCGGCTTTGCGGCCGGGGTTTTTCACTGAGGTATTCGAGATTTTTTTTAAAAGTCGCGCTGGACGCGGACGATACTGCCGATCGCGTCGGCGGTGTAATCGCCCGTGATATTGTTTTCGCGCGTGGCGCTGCCGTAGAAAAGTTCACCACCGATGGTGTAGTTCTCAACCGGGCTCCATTGCACGTTTGCACCAAGGTTCCAAGCCGTAACGACCTTGTCGTTCAGCAGGGCTGCGACTGTCGGATCCGTGCTGGCGCTACGATCCGCACCGGCATAGCCGCCATAAGCCGTTGAACTCCAGGTCGGGCTCCAGTTGTGGACGAAGCTGCCCTGCACGGTATAGCCGGACGTCGTGTAAGTGCCGATATCTGGACCGACCGTGTCGAACACGGCATGATCATCAGATGACCCGATCAGACCGCCGAGACCGTCTGCAAAACCGACTTTCGCCTGCAGGGCATCGCCCTTGGCAAGGCCATCGAGCTTGACGTTGCCGCCGAGGCCGAGGGCATAGCCGGCATAATTATAAGGAATATGTGTCACATCGTCGCGCGAACGGAACTGACCGATGGCGCCCGAGGCAAACAGAAGACCCCAGTCGAACTTGCCGACAACGTTGCCGACGAGATCCGGCAATTGTGTGGAGTCATTGAGGATGTGAGAAGGGCCCGGGGCCAGTGCGATACCGGCATTCGCTGCAGTGGGACCGCTTCCCCCGACACCATCGCTGCCATCGGTCGCATCATGATCTTCAATGGCAATCGAAGCCGAAACTTCATCGGTAAATTTAGCAGTGTAGGCAAAGAGCGAACGGCGCGTATCGTAGTCGCCGACTGCACCGCCGTAACCACCCAGTGCACCGTCCGGCGCGAAGAAAGTGTTGGTATGACCGGCCGTAAACCCGCCAAACGTTACGAAAGCATAGCGAATGCCTGCCGGGCCGCCGCTGCCGTCCGTACCGGGATCTGCCTGCAGCATCACGTTGCCGCGCAGTGTACCGTAATCCGTTTCCTGCACGACGTCGGCGCCGAAACGCAGGGCCGTGCCCATGCTCCATGTGTCATTCGACTGCGTTGTTGTTTGAATCGCACCCGACATTTCCGAAGACCAGCTGTCAGCGGCGACATTGTTTTCATGAATGAGACCCTGCGCACGGATCATGCCGAGGATCTTCATGCACGACGTCGTATTCGGGACGATGAAGTAACCTTTTTTCGAACTGCAGTTGGGAACCGGCGGAGGCGGCTCAAATACCGCAGCAGCCACTTTCGGCTCTGCCATATCTGCGGCGACGGCGATTCCGCTCGTCGAAAGTAAAGCTGCCGTGCACGCTAAAAAACTTTTGACCGACTTCATGACTCAACTAACCCCCAAAATCCTTTTGGTTCACTGCAGGCATCAGACCTGCCAAGTTGAGATGAGTATTTACCAAACAGCTTAAATTAGGATTAAGGTTACTGTTCAGCAAATAGTAATAGTTAATTCATTGCCAAGTAATTATCGTTAAGAGAAGCTTATTATTTATGGTTAAAAAGATTATAATAAAGTATTGAAAGAGTCTTACTTCAATTTTATCCGCAACAGGAAACCCCTTGTTAAATATGGAAGATTCAAATTTTCTTTTTGGCGGGGTGATGACGAAATTTTTTGGTTTCTGACTGCAAGTGGCAAGAATATCGCGGCCGCACAAGTTGCAGCATGCCCGCAACGATAAATAAAAACGCGTGGACGATTCGATCAGGCGTCGATCTGGCGGGCGCGGAAGCCGAGTTTTTCTGTTTCCGATTTTAATTGCCCGCAGGCGGCGAGAATATCGCGGCCGCGCGGCGTACGGACAGGCGACGCATAGCCCGCATCAAAAACGATTTCGGAGAATCGTTCGATTCTTTCCCAGTCGGAGCATTCGTAAACGGCCCCCGGCCACGGGTTGAACGGAATGAGATTAATTTTTGCCGGGATATTCTTTAGTAAAGAGACAAGACGCCGCGCATCGGCGGGTGTATCGTTGACGTCTTTCAGCATGACATATTCGAACGTGATTCTTTTTGCATTTGATGCGCCGGGATAATTGCGGCAAGCTTCAAGCAGTTCCTCGATGGGGTATTTTTTATTAAGCGGCACCAGCTTGTCGCGCAGGGGATTCGTTGTCGCGTGCAGCGAGATCGCCAGCATCGCGCCCGTCTCCTCGCCGAGCTCGGCGATTTTTGGCACGACGCCCGCGGTCGAGACGGTGATCCGACGGCGCGAAATTGAAAGCCCGTCGCCGTCCGACATGACCTCGATCGCCGTTTTAACAGCATCAAGATTATAAAGCGGTTCACCCATGCCCATGAAAACAATATTCGTGACACGGCGATTCTCGTCGTTCGAGGGCCAGTCGTCCAGCGCATCGCGCGCGATCAAAAGCTGCGCGACAATTTCCTGCGCGGTGAGGTTACGAACGAGGCGCTGCGTACCGGTATGACAGAAGCTGCAATTCAGCGTGCACCCGACTTGGGAAGAAACGCACAGCGTGCCGCGTCCTTCCTCGGGAATGTAAACACATTCGACCAGATGCGATTTTTGCGCGATATTATCAGCCGGCAAGGCGACCAGCCATTTGCGCGTGCCGTCGACCGACACCTGTTGCGTCGTGATCTCAGGCCTTGAAAGCGTGAAATGCTGCTGCAGTTTTTCGCGCAGCTCTTTCGCGATGTTGCGCATTTCGGAAAAATCCTTGGCGCCGCCGTGATAAATCCAGTGCCAGACCTGCTCGACACGCATCTTGATCGCGCGCTCTTCGATGCCGATTGTTTTTAAAGCTTCGCCAAGCTCGCCACGGCTTAAACCGGCGAGACTTTTAAGAGGCGCGGGCGCGCTGATTGGTTGCGGTGCCGTCATGCATCAGGACTTATAGTTTACGACTTGGCGCATTCGCGGTCGATCTTCTCAAGCGCCTTGCCGATGCCTGTCAGGGAATAGCGGTCGGTCGTTAGCGTACCGCGTTTCGATGTCGCCTTGACGAGAACTTCTTTACCTTTTTTCATGGCTTCGACGGCGGATGTTTCCTTGGCCGCGTCTTTCAGCCATGCTCCCTCGCCGCTGGTCGCAAGGTCGAATTTTTCGCCGCCAAGTATTTCAAACGAACCGCCGCTTTGAGGTTTGACAGCATAGCCGAGCTTGATGCTGATCTCGTTACGCTTGCCGGCCTTCGGCGCATGCGTGATGAAAATATAAATCGGATCGCGCCGCGCGCTGGCAGGCTCGCTGCCCGCAGGCTGCGTGGTGATGTAACAAGAACGGCCCTTGTCGTTTTCGAGGCGATAGGCGGTCCATCCGTTGAACTGGCCGATTTCGGCTGGGGCAACGGCTTTCTGCGCCTGCACAGCGCCCGTGAAAAGAAAAAGCAAAACGGCTGGGAATATAAAACGGCTGATCGGCATGGGGCCGTTATCGCGTTTTTTACCCCCGAAACGCAAGACCAAAAGACAGGGATATGAGAAAGCGCTTGCAGATTTCAGGCTCCTTCCGCACTGTTGCGCCATGCCGCTCGATGTCGTCGACCTGCGCAATTTCTATACAACGCCGCTTGGCCAGACCGCGCGGCGGCTTTTAGGCGCGCGGCTGCGCAAGCGCTGGCACCATGTCGCAGGTGAAAGCCTGCTCGGCCTCGGTTATGCGACTCCCTATCTCAAACCTTTCCGCGAAGAAGCGCTACGCACGCTGGCGATGATGCCCGCCGAACAGGGCGTGGTGCATTGGCCGCCGCCCAGCGAGCCTTCATCGACGGCATTGGTCGATGAATACGACCTGCCGCTTCCGGGCGGATCAATGGACCGCGTTTTATGCGTGCACATGCTGGAGCGCACACAGCACCCGGGCGATTTCCTGCAGGAAATCTGGCGCGTTCTGGGGCCGGGCGGGCGCCTGCTGATGGTCGTTCCTAATCGTCGCGGCTGGTGGGCCCGCGCTGAAAGTACCCCTTTCGGCCATGGCCAGCCTTTTTCCAGACCGCAGCTGACCCATTTGCTGCGTGAATCCCTGTTCAGCCCTCTGAACTGGTCGGAAGCACTATATATGCCGCCGTCGAACCGCGGCTGGATCAACCGCTCAGCGGCGTTGTGGGAGCGCGCCGGCACACTTTTGTCTGCGCCATTTGCAGGCGTTTATATTGTCGAGGCAACAAAACAGGTTTATTCCGCGGTTCCGGTGCGCGCGACGCGGCGGGCCACGCGCCTGAAACCGCTGCTGGCACCTGAGGGCATCGCTTCAAATCGTAATCGCTTGTTTTTTTGAAAAATTTTCAGCATAACCCTGCTTTAACAGGGCCCTGTGATGTCTCAATCCGACAAACCTCATCCGCGCAATGCCGTCCTGAAGGTCGACCCTTATCTGCCGGGCCGCGCCAAAGTCGACAACAGCCAGGACATTCATAAACTCTCGTCGAACGAGTCGCCCTTCGGCCCCAGCCCGCTGGCGATCGAGGCTTATCATCAGGCTTCGGCGAAAATCGGACTTTACCCGAACAGCGATGCAGCCCAGGTGCGCGAGGCGATCGCCAGGCGTTTCAATATCGAAGCCGACCAGATTATCTGCGGCGCGGGCGTCGAAGACATTCTCGTTCTTGTCTCGCGCGTGTTCCTGCAGGAAGGCGATGAAGCGATCTACACCGAGTTCGGCTTCAACATGTACAAGATCGACATCATTGCATCGGGCGCGACGCCGGTGGTGCCGAAAGAAAAAAATTATGTCGCCGATGTCGATGCTATTCTGGCAGCCGTAACACCGCGCACCAAGGTTGTCTTTCTCGCCAACCCGAACAACCCGACCGGTAGCTACCTGCCGGTGCAGGAGATCGCGCGCCTGCACAAAGGCCTGCCGGACGACTGCCTGTTCGTGCTCGACGAAGCCTATGCCGAATATGTCGACGGCGAAGAGCCGCAGGGCATCGACATGGCGCGCAAGGCAAACAACATTCTCGTCACGCGCACCTTTTCGAAAGTTTACGGGCTGGCCGGCCTGCGTCTCGGCTGGGCTTACGGGCCTGCCGACATCATCAACGCGATGCACCGCGTGCGCTACATCTTCAATATTTCCGTTGCGGCGGCCGCCGCCGCCGTCGCGGCCCTCAACGATACGGCGCATCTTGAAAAAACCGTGCAGCACACCTTGAAGTGGCGCGCATGGCTGACGAAAGAAATTCAGGATCTCGGCCTGAAAGTGACGCCGAGCCAGGCGAATTTCCTGCTCGTGCATTTCCCGGCCGATGAAAGCTGCAATGTGAAAGCGGCCGACGCTTACTTGATGAGCAAGGGTTACATCCTGCGCCGTCTCGAGCCCTACGGCCTCAACAATGCCATGCGCCTCACTGTCGGCACCGAAGAAGAAAACCGTACCGTCGTGCAGCTTCTTCGCGAATGCATGAAAAAAAATATCGCCGCCTGATCACGCATGCCTGTCAAACACCTCGCTCTTATCGGCTGCGGACTGATCGGCTCTTCGATCGCCCGTGCGGCACGGCAGTTTTCTGCCGCCGACATAATTTCAATTTATGATTCAAACGAAACCGTGCGCCAACGCGCGCGGGAACTGAAACTCGCAGACAGAATTACTGATACCGCTGCAGATGCCGTGAAGGATGCTGACCTCGTCATTTTTTGCGTGCCGGTCGGCGCTTACGATGCCGTCTGCCAGTCCGTTGCGGGCGCCTTGAAAGCCGATGCTGTCGTCAGCGATGTCGGCTCGGTCAAAACGTCTGTCGCCGACGTGTTCCGCAAACATCTTCAGGGAAAAGCGGCCTATGTTCCCGCGCACCCTGTCGCGGGCACGGAATATTCCGGACCGGACGCAGGTTTTGCCGAACTTTTTCAAAAGCGCTGGTGCATTCTGACGCCGGATAATGCAACGCCCGAGGCCGCAACAACGCGCGTGCGCTCATTTTGGGAAGGAATCGGCGCGCATGTCGATGTGATGAGCGCGGAGCACCATGACAGCGTACTGGCCATTACCAGCCATATTCCGCATCTGATTGCCTACAACATCGTCGGTACCGCGCATCACCTGCAGGAAGTGACGCAGATGGAAGTGATCAAATACTCGGCGGGCGGGTTTCGCGACTTTACACGTATCGCCTCGTCCGACCCGACCATGTGGCGAGATATTTTCCTGAACAACAAAACGGCCGTGCTCGACATGCTGGGGCGTTTTCTTGACGACCTTTCAAAACTGCAGAGCGCGATCAAAGACAATGATGGCGATGCGCTTCATGAGCATTTCGCCCGCACACGCGCTATTCGCTCGGCCATCGTCGCGGCGGGACAGGAAACACCGAAGCCCGACTTCGGGCGTCAATAATAAAAGCAGCCCGACTTCAGAAGTACTTAATAAAGCGGCGGCAGTTCGCCGAGCACCAAGGATCCAAGACTGATCACGCCGTTATCGACTTTCAGCTGCATCTGCGTCGCGCGCTTGCCTTCAAATTCGACTTTCTTTCCGAGCATCATGAACAACGGCCCGAACAGCGCACCCGCGTCATTCTGGCCTTGCATGACAAGTCCGCGCAGCAAATTCGAACTGTTCACGAAGGTCGCATCGAAACGGCCTTCGGCGCGGCGTGCATCGTTAAAATGCAGGTCACCCTTTGTAACGAAAAGTCCGTCATTGCGTTTGATGCGCAGATCCTGAATGTCGACATGGCCTTCACTTTGCTGCCATTCATTCAATGTCGTATGCGCCGAAACACGCCACGACGGCCAGCCGCGCACGGCACTCGCCAGCGAAACATCCACGCTTTGTTCCGACGAGGCATTCGGCAGCACCAGTTTTTCTGCCTCGACGGCAAGATCGTAATCCTGCCCTGTCGCGCTGGAAAGTGACGGACGAATGTGAAACTCGGCATGCTTTGCAAAAATCTTTTGCGGGAATTCGATTTGCAGATCGTCCGCAATCAGTGAGAAGCGCTCAAAGCTGTTGTCTTTATGACGGAAGCTGGTTTGCGCATCCCTGAACGAGGCACTGAACACAGTCTGGTCGTTTTGCGAAACGACCAGCGGCGAGCCGAACTCGGTGATGATATGGTTCGGTGCATAAATCAGCGCCACCGTTTTCAGCGAGGAGAAGCTGACCGACATCTGTCCCTTGCCGTCGGCAAAACGGATGACCGGCGCATCACAGGTAATCTCGATCAGGAACGGGTAGCCGCCGATACGGCGGCTGCCGCATTCATGGATGCGGCCCGCCTGAACCTCGCGCGCGAGGAAGGCATCGAATTTCTGTGCGACCATGTCGCGTGCAAGCATCCAGCCATAGGTCCATGCAGCACCGATGCCGATCAGCAAGATGATCATGGCACCGAGCAAAAAGCGGCGGCGTCGGGAGGATTTGGCGGTGGGTTGAGCTTCGGTCATCTTGTCTTTAGATAGACGCTAAAAATCGGGCGCGCAAATGATCGATCAGGATTTCTGGGTTTTCGCTTACGGTTCGCTGATCTGGCAGCCCGGATTTGCGTTTGAGGAATCCGTCAAGGCCAGACTTACAGGCTATCATCGTTCGCTCTGTCTTTATTCACATGTCTCGCGCGGCACGCCGGAAACGCCCGGTCTTGTACTGGGGCTTGCGAGGGGCGGAGAATGCTTCGGATTTGCTTACCGTGTTGCTGAAGATCATGTCGACGAAACTCTGGATGCTTTACGCAAACGGGAAATGATTGCGCCGGGTTATCATGAAATCACGCATCTTGTAGCGCTGATGGATGGATCGAACAGAAGCGTCAACGCGCTGTGTTATGTTATCGACGAAACGAGCTATAAATATGCGGGCGGACTGAGGCGCGAAGAAATGCTTTTCTATATTCGGCAGGGCGTCGGCAGCGGCGGCACAAATATCGAATATGTCACGTCAACGCTGAAACATTTGCACGCCGCCGGCATTGCAGATGAAGAGCTTGAATGGGTGTGCCGCGAGACGGCGTCAGGCTGACATTTTCTGCATCGCGGTTTCAATTTCATCTTGCAGTTTTTGCAAGAATTCCTTTTTAGGCAACCCTGCGGCGATAAGCGGCAGGATATCGATCACAATTGTACCGGTTTGCCCGCGCCAGAAATAATTTGACCACAGCGCTCCTGAATTTTGCGCAATCGGCAAAACAGGCGCTTTCGTGACATCGTAGAGAAGCACGATACCTGTTTTATAATCCGGCGGCGCACCCAACGGACGGCGCGTTCCTTCGGGGAAAATAATCAGCTGCCGGCCTTCGGCTATTTTTCTGGCAGCAAGAACCGTCATATTTCGCAAGGCTGTTGCGCCTTTTTTACGATCAATGGGCACCATATCAAATTTACGCATGAAAAGACCGAACAGCGGAATGTTTGCGAGTTCCTGCTTGTAAATAAAAGCGGGATCAACAAACAGGTCCGGCAACATAATCGTTTCCCACATCGACTGATGCTTTGCGGCAATCAGAAATCCGCCCTCCGGAATGTTTTCTTTTCCGCGTACTTGGATTCTGATCCCGAAAATTCTTTGCAGGACAACAAGACATTTTGTAACGAACATGATGCCGCGCGTTGTGACACGGCGCGAGCCGAGAAGAAGCGGCGAAATCGCCAGCATACCGATGACAAAAAGTGTGTAAAAAAGAATGTTGAAGATGAGCGCACGCAATTTTTTCATCTCCTAAAAACCGGCAAAGGAAAGGCGCGCCAGCGCGGCGAGATATTTGAGATATTCCGCTCCCAGAAGCTGAATGCTCGGCAGATGCAGCCACCAGTTTTCGGTGCGGATACTGGTGCTGGCGACAGGCTGCGGCATGAAAACACCTGCCGGATAAGCGCGCTGCAATTCAAGAAGCGTGCGCGGCATATGATAATTCGATGTGACGACAAGGAGCCGCGTGAACTTGTTTGCCTGCGCCCATTTGGCTGCTTCATCGGCATTGCCGATCGTGTTGATGGCTTCATAATCGAGATCGACACAGCATTCGATGAGATAGCTTTTCTTGCCCATCGTGCGCGCAAGATCATGGCGCGATGTCGAAGGATTGAGTCCCGTAATCAGAAGGCGGCGGCCGCGCCCGTCAGCCAAAAGCTGCACCGCATCGTTGATACGGCTCGCGCCGCCCGTCAGCACGACGATGCCGTCGGCGGGTGCATTGTCGTTCGGCAGCGGCTGGTTGACGCGGCTGACGAAAAAGAAAAAACCGGTGACAAAAGCACCGATGGCCAGCAGCCCTGCGATGAGAACGATCCGCTTGAAATTGCGACGGAAGCTTTTCACGGCGTTTGTCATGGGCAGAGCATAAAGGAGAGCATGGCGGCAGAAAAGCCTAACTGTGTTCGCGCAAATAATGGCGCACAGTAAAACGCGAGGTGACCGATGAAATCAGGGCAATTGCAAGAACTGTCACGATAATCGCGATCACGGAGGCGATGGTCAGGCCCGCACCCCCGATCAGCACATCAAGCTGCGCTTCACCCGCAGCGCCGAAGAAAACGCGGATCAGGAAATTCGTCAGCGGAAAAGCAATTAAAGCGGCCACGCCGCCGCAAACGCCGCCCTCGAGACCAAGCTGCAGAAAACGGCGCTGGAACGAGCGGGCGATAAATTTATCTTCGGCGCCGACGAGGTTGAGAACATCGACAATATCTCGGTTCGCGGCCATGGCAGCGCGTGTCGAAAAAATCACCGACAAGGTTGCCGCGACAAGAACCAGCACGAGAATGAGAACACCGATGGCAACGACGCTGCCCGTCATCAGCGCCAGCCTGTCGCGCCATTGGCGATGATCGTCGAGGCTGGCGCCTTTGACTTTCATGCGCAATTCGAACGCCAATGCTTCAAGATCCGGCGGGCGGCGCTGGTCGACCTGAAGTTCGATCATGCGCGGGATGGGCAATTCGGCAAGATCGAGACTGGAGCCGAACCAGCCTTTCATTAGTTCTTCGTTTTCGCTTTGCGACAGCGCCCGCACCGACAAGATGCCCGGCGTTGTGCGCGCAAGCGTGATTGCCTTGCTCATTTCCGCTTCGATCGGCGCATTCGACAACGGGCGGAGCTGAATGGTTGCCTCGCGCGAAATACCACGCTGCCAGTCGGACGCGCTCTCCACAACCAGCGTGACGGCCGCAACCGTGAGGCAGGCAAGGAAACACATAATGCCGAGTACGACGACCAGCGCACGTCCGGCAATGGAGTGCGGCGGCACGATCGGCGCAGTTTTGCGCAGGGGCAGAAGTTCAAAATTCGCAGACTTTCGTTTTTTGCCGTTGCGGAATTTACGCATCAAAACTTTCATGAGGCCAGCACCGAAACGGAACCGTCTTTCAGGACCAGCCGCCCGGCATGCGGCGCCTCATTCAGGAGATGATGATCGTGTGTTGCCAGAACGACGGCCGTGCCGAGGCGATTCAGCTCAAGAAAAAGATAGAGCAGGCGAAAAGCGAGGTCAGGGTCGACGTTACCGGTCGGCTCGTCGGCGAGAAGGAGTTCCGGCTTGGTGATGACAGCCCGCGCGATGGCGGCGCGCTGTTTTTCCCCGCCTGACAGGATCGGCGGCAGGGCATGCAGCCGCTCGCCGAGGCCGACCCATTGCAAAAGTTCGATCACATTGGTGCGATAGCGCGCTTCATCCTCGCCCGCGACACGCAGCGGCAGCGCAACATTTTCATAAATGGTCAGATGGTCGAGCAGGCGAAAATCCTGAAAAACAATGCCGATGCGGCGGCGCACCGCGGCGCGGTCCTGACTTCTGATTTTCGTGGCTTCCTTGCCGAAAACGCTGACGAAACCGCGCGTCGGCCGCAGGCTCAGAAACATCAGCTTCAGAAGGGTTGTTTTACCGGCACCAGACGGGCCGGTCAGAAAATGAAAGGAATGGCGCGGCAGACGAAAACTGACATCGCTGAGGATTTCAGGGCCGATGCCATAACGTACACCAATATTTTCAAAACGGATCACGCTTTTGGTTATCCTTACAAGCCTGCTTCGTGAGGAAGCTTTAACAGTTTGCCGCTTAAGCTCAAACCTTATGATTTTTCAGTGATTCGCATGCGTCTGGTGTGTCCAAATTGTGGGAAAGCCCATATCGTTCGCCCCGAGGCTCTTGGTAGCCAGGGCCGCACGGTGCGTTGCGCTGCCTGCAAGAATACGTGGGCAGTCACGGCCGCAGGTGAGACGGATTACGGCGCCCAGCGTTATGCAGGTAAAGCCGCCGGTACGGCCAATTCGCGGCAGCTCGTTGAAAATATCCGCAGCGTCGCCGAGGGCACGGCGAAAGCCGCGCCGCGTCCGTCCCGCAAAAAAGCGCCAAGCAAAAATTTCCTGCAGACGGTCGAGCCCGGCGCCGTCATTCTGGGCGGACTTGTCTGCTTCCTCGGCATGATGCTGTTTTTCCGCGAGCCGGTGGTTGAAACCGTGCCGCGCCTTGCCCGCCTGTACGAGACGATGGGTTTCCATGTCAATGTGCGCGGCCTTGAATTCGCAGATATCAAAATCAGCCATGAAAGTGAAAACGGCGCGCCGGTTCTGGTCGTCGAAGGTAAAATCACCAATATTACGCCAGATAAAAGAGATGTTCCGCCGGTGCGGATCGCGCTGCGCAGTCCGACAGGCAGCGAGATCGACATTGCCACAGTGAAGGCAGAAAACCTCAGTCTTGACCATGCGGGTGCGACAAATTTCAAATCGAGGCTTGCCAACCCGCCACAAGATGCGAAAGATGTACTGGTCAAGTTTTCCAGTACGGGCCTGCAATCTGGCGGTTGAAATATGAAAATCCACGATGACGTGAGAAAGCGCCTGCGCGTTCTCTATTCCGAAAATGATATTGCCAAGCGCATCAAGGAAATTGCCGCGAAGCTCGCTGAAAAGCAGCTCGACGATCCATTGGCGATTACTATTCTCAAAGGCAGTTTTATTTTCGCGGCTGACCTTTTGCGCGCCATGCATTATGCGGGAATCGAAACTGAAGTCGAATTCATGATGATTTCCAGCTATCGCAAGGGCACGCAAAGCGGACAGATCGAAATCAAAAAAGATATCGACAGCCCGGTCGAAAACCGCAATGTCATCCTCATCGATGATATTCTCGAAACGGGCCGCACGTTGGCGCATGCGCGCGATCTTTTAATGGCGCGCGGCGCGAAACGCGTTCTCACCTGCTGCCTTCTCGAAAAGCCCGGCAAGCGCGCTGTCGCCATTGAGGCCGATTGCGTCGGTTTCACCTGCCCCGACCAGTTCGTCGTCGGCTATGGCATGGACATGGGCCATTCTTTCCGTGAGCTGCCCTATATCGGCTATCTCCCGCAGGAAGAGCGGGGCGAGACACGCTGATGGCAAAAATTCTTTTGACCGAGGACGATGAAGCCGTCTGCACATTCGTGAAACGCGCGCTCGAGATGGATGGCCACGCGATCACGACCGCGAAAGACGGCGCGGAAGGGCTCGCAAAATTGCAGGGCGAAAACGGGCAGTTCGATCTGCTGCTCACCGACATCAAGATGCCGGTGATGGATGGGATTGCGCTGGCGCTGTCTGCCGCGCGCGATTTTCCGGATCTGACGATTTTACTGATGACGGGTTATGCCGACCAGCGCGAGCGCGCGTCGAACCTGCGTGCGCTAATTTACGACGTCATTACCAAGCCGTTCACCCTGCCGCAAATCCGCGCCAAGGTCATGGAAGCGTTGGATAGCAAGAAATAAAAACTGACTCTTTGCTCAGTAATTATTTTTCTTGGCTGGCCTTGTAATCTTCTACGATTGTATCAAACGCTTGGAATTCCTTCTCTTCCGTATACTTTCCATCAGCGCTGCTTCCTCTGTTGCTGCTGGCGAAATTATAAAATTTCTTATATTCTTCCGAAGAAATCGAACCGCTTTTATCTATGTCGATTGCATCGAAAATGTCGTTTACCTTCATATTATCAGGACGTGAATTGTCCGTTTTAGTAGCTTTGGCAAATTCTTCTCTTTTTAAATCTCCGCTTTTATCTATATCAGCGCCTTTAAATGACGAAAACTCAACAACACCTGGCATTTTAACACTCCCTTTGATTGAATACTTCAGCTTGGCTTTAGATAAAATAAAAAACAAGATTAATGACAAAGTAACCTAAAAAAATGCTTCACGAACCTGATAGCATTTTTGAATAATTTCAAAACGTCCTGAGCAGTCTTTCCAGATAATCGCGCTCGAGTTTCGGACGTTGCGGATCCGACAGGCGCCGCTTCACTTCATTCAAGATATCCTGAATGGTTTTGCGATCCGCTTCGCTTGGCACGCGGTTACCGTCTTCCTGATCTTCACCGGAACTGAACGGATTATAGCGGCCGGCGCTGTCGAGATTGCGGTCGTTCTGTTCGCCGGAATTGAACCCGTAACCGCTGTTTCCTTGCCCGCTGCCCTGCATGTCTTTCATCAGCGCCTGTGCGCCCTTGCGCATGTTTTCGAGGGCACGGCCCTGTTCCGGCAAGGCGTCGTTCGGCGCACCTTCGCCGAGATGCTGTTCGGCCTCGCCCATTGCACCCTGGGCATCGCCGAGATTTTTTGTGCCGCCGTCATCGCCCTGCGGCAAACCTTCCTGCAGCGAGCGCAGCTTGTCACGCAAATCGCCCTGCTGCTGGCCCAGCTGCTTTGCACCTTCAGAAGGCGCCGCATTTTTTTGCTGTGCATTCGGCCCCGTGCCGCGCTGGTCCTGCCGCTGGCGGTTCCGCTCTTTAAATGTGTCGTCCATCAGCTTCTGCTGATCGCGCATCAGGCCGGCGATATCCTCGAGCCGCTGCTGCATGGCGGATGCGGCGCCCGCATCGGCAGGATCGCTGTTGCGCAGCGCGCTGAGAAGATCGCGCAGGTTCTGCAATTGCTGGCGCGCAGCTTCGTGCGCGCCGGAACGCGAAAGCTGCTCGATCCGCTTCATCATTTTTTCAAGATCGGCTTCGCTGAGAACTTTCGCGTTCGGTGGCAGCTTTTTATTCGGCGTGCTTTTGGCAGCCTGGTTCTGCAACTGCCTGAGATAATTCGCCATCGCCTGACGCAGATCGTTCATCAGCTTTGAAATTTCTTCGG
>JAZKID010000007.1:0-5825 GCA_040385045.1 Pseudomonadota bacterium
GCGATCCCGCGCCGCGCCGAACGGCTGATCGACGTGACGCATGAAGCCTTGATGCGCGGCATTCATGCCGTGCGCGCCGGTGCGAAGCTGCGCGATATCGGCATCGCCATTCAAAGCTATGCGGAAGGTGAGCGCTGCTCCGTCGTGCGCGATTTTTGCGGGCACGGCATCGGCAAGCTTTTTCATGATTCACCGAACGTGTTGCATTACGCGCCGCCGCCCGGCGAAATTTCTTCCGAAATTGATGCGCATCTGATGAATGTCGGCGGTCTGGAGCTGAAGCCCGGCATGATTTTCACGATCGAGCCGATGATCAATCTCGGTAAGCCGCATGTCAAAGTGCTGCGCGACGGCTGGACGGCCGTGACGCGTGACCGCTCGCTTTCCGCGCAGTTCGAGCACAGCATAGGTGTGACGGAAACCGGCGTCGAGATTTTCACCCTCTCACCCGCCGGTCTCGACAGGCCGCCCTACGCATGACGACGCCGAAGAAAAAAACAAGACCGGAAAGCGGCATGGCCGAAAAGCCGCATTATTTCGGCCACCGCGAACGCTTGCGCGACCGTTTCCGCGACAGCGGTGCCGAAGCGCTCGCCGATTATGAACTGCTGGAACTGATCTTGTTTCGTGCCCTGCCGCGCCGCGATGTGAAAGCGCTGGCAAAAGACCTGCTGAAAAAATTCGGCTCCTTCGCCGAAGTGCTTGCCGCGCCGGAAGGCCGTCTGATGGAAGTGCCGGGCATGGGTGATGGTGTCGTCACGGAATTCCGCGTGATGCTGGCCGCCGCGCAACGCATCACGAAAGGTGAAATGAAAGCCAAGCCCGTGCTGGCGTCATGGTCGTCGGTGCTCGATTATTGCCGTACCGCTATGGCGTTCGAAACGGTCGAACAATTCCGCATTCTTTTCCTCGACAAGCGCAACGCGCTGATTGCCGACGAGGTGCAGAATTCCGGCACGGTCGATCACACACCCGTTTATCCGCGCGAGATCGTTAAACGTGCATTGGAATTATCTGCAACGGCGATCATTCTTGTGCACAACCATCCGTCCGGCGACCCGACGCCGAGCCAGGCCGATATCCGCATGACGAAACAGATTGTCGATATCGCGCGACCGCTGGGGATTGAGATTCACGATCATATTATCGTCGGCAAGGCCGGGCATGCGAGCTTCAAGGGACTAAAGCTAATTTAGCCTCGAAGAGATTATAATCCTGCACATAGACGCCGCGATGCGCGCGTCGCAAAACGGCCAGTTGCTCGAGGTTGCCAAGCGCGGCACGAAATTCGTTTTCCGCATTTGCATGTTTGATCTGGCTGACGGCCAGCACATTGCGCCCAAAACAGTCTTTCATATCCGGGCGCTGCCAGCTGGTGTAACGTTCGGACTGCGTGATCTGCACGACATCGTAACGGCCATGCAGATAATACGCCATCAACGCATTCGTCGCATAATCGGCCGTGACGACGAGGCAGGCATTCGATTTTTCGGCAAATTTGGCTAGATTATCGGCAACGCGGCGATGGCCGGACAGCCGCTGCGAAATATCGACGTTCACGTAAGAATGACTGAACGGAATAAAGAGATAAAGCAGCATGCAGGCAACGAGCGCGCCACCGCTGGCAAAAGCGACGCGCGTGAAGTTTTTCATCTCAGGCCATTTTTCAGACGCACTCAGCGCGGTCATGACAATCAGCGGCGGCAACGAGATCAGCGCCCAGTTGGCTTCAACCTTGCGCAGGCATGACAACAAGCCGATAATAAGAATTGTCGGCAGGGCCAGTGCGCACAAAAGCACGGCACGGCTTTCACCCGTGCGCATTTTTTTGAATTGCAGCACAGTGGCATAAACCACCAGCGCCAGAAGCAACGGCGTGATGAGGATGACCTGTCCGGCCAGAAAATCGTCCAGCATGAAACGCGTCCAGACGGAAAGAAAATCGAAGCGTCCCGCCTGTTTGAAGAATGACGCACCGCCATTTTGCAAATTCCAGATCAGCACAGGCGAAAATATAATGGCCGACAGCAAAAGGCCTGCCCATAATTTCAACTGCCTGAATTCATTCCTGCGTCGCGGTGACGAAACCAGCCAGATGAAAACACCGGCAAACAGCATAATAGCCGTATATTTCGATAGCAGCGCGAGTCCGCCCGCCGCGCCAATGGCAAGCCACCAGTTGCGATTCTGCGTTTTATAAAAACGCGCCAATGTGAAAAGCATCAATGTCGCGAAAAACATCAGCGGCGTGTCGGGCGTCGTGATGAACAGCACGTAGCCCAGAATCGTCACAGGCAAAAACAGCGCCGCCATGATCTGCGCTTTTTTATCGCCGCCAAAATCCTGTACGGCTTTAGCTAATAAAAGCGCCGCACCACATTGCATCAGCGGCGAGAAAAAGCGCACCGCCCATTCCGCATTTCCGAAAACGCTTGTCGAAGCCGCGATCAGCAGCGCTACCATCGGCGGGTGATCATAATAGGACAGCTGAAGATTTTTTGCCCAAAGCCAATAGTAAGCTTCGTCGAAAGACAGCTCCAGGCGCGCTGAGAGAATATATTGCATGCACAACGTGAAAAGCAGGATGCCCCACACCCAGCGCGGCATACCGAACATCTCATCGCGCAAGAACTTTTTCATTGATGATCTTTCCATGTCAGCACATTCGTTGCCGCATAATTCCAGACGACGCCAATCAACGCACCGAGCAAACCCGCAACCCACCAATTACGCTCCATGCTGAAAAGCAATGCGGCGAAACCGATATTGGCGGCAAGCCCCGCAGCGCAGACAGTGTAGAAACTGATCAGTCCGAAACCAATATCCCAGCCGCGCAGGCGTTTGTCACGATAAGTAATGGCATTGTTCAGGAAGAAATTGCTGGTCATGGCCACAAAGGCCGCGACAATCTGCGCACCGGTAAAGCTCAGCGCCGTCAGCATATGCAACAGCGCCAGCACCCCAAGATGAATGCCGATACCGAACACGCCGATCACGGAAAAGATAATGAAACGCAGCGGCAGGAGGCGGCCCAGCGTTTTATCGGCCAGCAAAACGGCATAATCGAATTTGGCTGCCGTATCGAGCTTGCTGGTGCCTGCGCGCCGTACGCGAAAGACATATGGGATTTCCGCAATCTGCAGCGGCGGGCCTGAAGCGAGAATATCGACCAGCAGTTTGAAGCCCTGTTTTGAAAGCTGCGGCGCGATGTTTTCCAGCACATTCCGCCGCATCATGAAAAACCCGCTTGTCGGGTCTGTGACATCGGCATGCAGGATGCGCTGCGCCATCGCCTTGGCGGCATGACTCAGGCTGATACGGCTTTCATCGGCAAGGCCTTTGTGGCACCCGCCTTCGGCAAAACGGCTAGCGACAACAATGTCGCAATTCTTTTTCAGCTCTTCCAGCATCAACGGTAATTTTGTTTCATCATGCTGCATGTCGGCATCGATCAGCGCGATGTAAGGCGCGCCTGTCGACAGGAAGCCTTCAATCGCAGCACCTGCAAGGCCGCGCCGCCCGATGCGTCGGATGCAGCGCACGCGCGGATCGGTCTGCGACATTTCCCTTGCTAGCTGATAAGTGCCGTCGGGTGAATTGTCGTCGACGATCACAAGTTCCCACGTGATATTATCCAGTGCTTTGACAAGCGCATCATAAAGCGCGCCGATATTCTCCCGCTCGTTGAAGGTCGGCGTAATAATGCTGAGCTCAGGCGTGACAGGCATGGAAATTTGACGACAATCCGTTTAGCTAAGGGCTTACAGCCTTTCTTACTTCATATATCGGGAATGACATGATTCCGAATAACTTATCGCAGCTTGACCCCGGCTTTCATGCCGTACCGCCAGACCATCTCGCCGCCGTCGTGACGATTTTGGAAATGGAAGCGCATGAAACGGCAGCGCCGCCTGCGCGTAGCGACGTGCTCATCGAAGAAATCACAAATCCACAGGCGGAATGGTACCGTACTTTATTCCGCAAGGTCGGCGCGCCATGGCTGTGGTCATCGCGGCTTCAATGGAGCGACAGCGAGCTTCAGGAAAAACTTTCCGCGCCGACAACGCGGCTGTTTGTTGCGAAACTGGTTAATGGCGAAGAGATCGGCTATGTCGAATTGAATTTTTTCGCAAAAGATCAATGTGAAATTGCTTTTCTCGGCGTCGTGAATGAATGGGCGCGGCGCGGGGTTGGCCGCTGGCTCCTTGAAAATGGCATGTATAACGCCACAAAGGCAGGCGCTTCCCGCCTCATGATCCACACCTGCACGCTCGACGATCAAAGGGCTTTGGCCCTTTATATAAAGTGTGGCTTCAGGCCCGTGCGCCGCGCTGTGGAAATTCTGGCCGATCCGCGCAAAAAAGGACTTTTACCGCTTGACGTCTCCACCCATCCCCTTTTTTGAATAATTTGTGACGCGTGCCTTTTCTTTCTCTTGGCAAGAGTTTATGGGTCGCTTAAGAACACGGGAAAATTGAGTAACAGTTGGGGCCGCGTGGATTATTTTTTTCAACAATTAATTAATGGGCTGACGCTCGGTTCGATCTACGGGTTGATCGCGATTGGCTACACCATGGTCTATGGCATTCTTGGCATGATCAACTTCGCCCACGGCGATGTGTTCATGGTGTCATCCTTCGTGGCGTTGATCGCCTTCCTTATCTGCACGACCATGCTCGGCATCATTCCGGGTCTTGGCGCGCTGTTCATCATCATGCTGGTTTCGATGGCTTTCACCGCGCTGGTCAGCTGGACGATCGAACGCGTTGCTTATCGTCCGCTGCGTCATTCTTTCCGCCTTGCGCCGTTGATCTCCGCCATCGGTATGTCGATCATCCTGTCGAACTTCGTGCAGGTATCTCAAGGTGCACGCAACAAGCCGATCCAGCCTCTGCTGAACGATGTAATCGTGCTGCTGAACAATCCGGGCTTTCCCGTCACGATCTCGCACAAGCAATTGCTGATCATGCTGGTCACGGCCGTACTGCTGATCATTTTCTGGTACATTGTGCAGAAAACATCGCTCGGCCGCGCGCAACGCGCCTGCGAACAGGACCGTAAGATGGCGTCCCTGCTCGGCATCAATACTGATCGCACGATTGCGCTGACTTTCGTCATCGGCGCCGCGCTCGCTGCTGTCGCCGGTACGATGTATCTTCTTTATTATGGTGTCATCAGCTTCAGCGACGGTTTCGTGCCGGGCGTGAAAGCCTTCACCGCTGCCGTTCTTGGCGGCATCGGCTCATTGCCGGGCGCTGTCATCGGCGGATTGCTGATCGGCCTCATTGAAACAATCTGGTCCGCTTACTTCTCGATCGAGTACAAGGATGTGGCGGCATTCGTGATCCTGATCATGGTTCTCATCTTCATGCCGCAAGGCCTGTTCGGCAAACCAGACGTCGAAAAGGTCTAGGACTCAAACTCAATAAGGAAGTATATTTTGTTGGCTCAAAACGCGATTTATGCGACAAATTTCAGTGAACGGCGATGCGGAACATCGGCGGAGATGAAATTTGTCGAAGAAAGCCGTTTTCAGCCAACCGCAAGCGGCGCGGCCAAAAGACTTAGCGGCGGCGTCATGAAGCTCGTTCGTATTGCCGATACGCTCTTCGCTTCCTTCCTAGCCGCAAAGCTTTTTGTCACGCGCGAAATACCCTTCCTTATTGAGTTTGAGTCCTAATCATGCACCTTGAAACGCAAAACAAAGACTGGCTTGGCGCGTTTAAAGACGCCATTCTCGTCAGCGCCCTCGCCTTTGTCGTCCTGTTACCGCTGATCGCTTTCCGCAGCGATGTAAGCCTTGCCGCAAGCGATCTCGTCCTCAC
>JAZKID010000008.1:0-10980 GCA_040385045.1 Pseudomonadota bacterium
CAATTTTGCTATGAACTTCCTGCGTAGCAATATCGGCATTGATAGCCCCGCACTTCTCTCTTCCCCTTTTATAATCGTTACGGTCGCTTATTTTGGGCACAAAAAAGACTATGATCTTTCGCCCAGCGAAGAACGCCAGTTGCGCTACTGGATACTCGTCGCAAATGCTAAAGCGCGTTATTCACGCGGTTCATCGGAAACCTTCCTGGATCAGGATTTGGCAACATTACGCAAAGGTGGTGATATTGGATCACTCATCAATCTTCTGCGCACACAAGTCGGACGTTTGACGATTTTGCCTGACGATTTGGAAAATCGTAACAGCCGTAGTGCTTACTTTAAAACGATGTTCCTTGCCTTCAGGCAAGACAACGCGATGGACTGGAGAGATCAACTTATAATCTCCATTAAACATGCGGGGCCGCAACATTCTTTGCAATTCCATCATATATTTCCGCAAGACTTATTAAAGAAAGCCAATCAGCCACAGATGCTCATTCACGACATCTGCAATCTGGCTTTCATTAGCGGAACAACAAACAAGAAAATTAGCAACAAAGACCCGGCAGCTTACCTTCCTGAACTTGTGAAGAAGATTGGGACAGAAGCGCTCGATAAACAATGTATTCCGAATGATGCAAAGTTGTGGAAGATGGAAAATTACACAGAGTTTCTAAAAGCGCGGCGCGCGCAAGTTGCAGCGCGGTTAAATAATTTCCTTGGTCACGAATACGTCGAGAAGAACGCGGCTGCATGAAACTTAAGTTTGATCCATCTTTAGAATACCAGCAGGACGCCATTAATGCAGTTGTCAGCGTACTTGATGGTCAGCCCATCATTGGCTCTCATTTTGAGATTAGCGCCACTGGTGAAGGTGCAGGTATGGAGCTTAATGAGTTAGGCGTCGGCAATCGCATAACTCTGGCCGACGATGAGATTTTTGCGAATCTTCATAACGTCCAGGAAAAGAACGATATTCCTAAGGTTGAGAAGGGCGCTGCTACAATCGATGAAATAGATGATTTCGACTCATTAATCAGCATCGATCAAGTTGGCAGCCCGTTGAAATTTGGCCGCCAGTTTTCCGTAGAGATGGAGACTGGTACTGGAAAGACCTATGTTTATCTTCGTACCATTTTCGAATTGAACAAAAATTACGGTTTGAAAAAATTTATTGTCGTCGTACCGAGCGTAGCCATTCGCGAAGGCGTGCTGAAAAGCATAGAGATTATGCGGGACCATTTTCATACGCTTTATAATAATGTTCCATTTGAGCCGTTTGTTTATGATTCAAGCAAGCTGGAAAAAGTGCGCCAATTTGCAAGCGGTAATCAAATTCAATTGATGATTATCAATATTCAATCGTTCCAGAAAGACCTGCCTGAAAAAGACATCGCAGGTATGACAGATGAAGAACTAAAAAAACTAAACGTTATTAACCGCGAAAACGATAAGATGTCTGGCCGGAAGCCTATTGAATTTATTCAAGCAGCAAATCCGATTGTTATTATCGATGAACCGCAAAGCGTGGATAATACGCCGAAAGCCAAACGCGCGATTTCTAATCTTAACCCGCTAATAACATTGCGCTACAGCGCCACACATAAAAATCCATATAACCTTATTTATAAGCTTGATCCCATTAAAGCTTATGATTTGAAGCTCGTAAAGCGTATTGAAATTGCCTCTGTGCGTTCAGAGGACAGCTTCAACGACGCCTACATCAAGCTGCTCAAATGCGACAATAAGAACGGCATTAAAGCGTATGTCGAGATTCATAAAGTATCTCCATCAGGGCCAAAGCTAGCAAAAATCTGGGTAAAGCAAGGCGACGATTTATATGAACGTTCTGGAAATCGCGAGACCTATCGTGAAGGACTCATCGTTCAGAATATCGACTGCACTCCAGGCTCGGAGCATGTTCAATTTAATCAAGGTCGATTTCTTGAGCTTGGACAGGAGACGGGCGGCGTTGGCGAAGACCTTATGAAAGCTCAGGTGTGGGAAACCGTTGAGCAGCACCTTAAGAAAGAACGCGCTTTCAAAGATAAGGGCATTAAGGTGCTCTCACTGTTCTTCATCGATAAGGTCGCGAACTACCGTGTTTACAATGAAGATGGAAACACAAGCCTTGGTAAAATCGGCAGGTGGTTTGAAGAAGCTTACAAAGAATTCATAGCGAAGCCTATTTACAAGGGACTAACTCAGTTTGAAGCGTCCCAAGTGCATAACGGTTATTTTTCGCAGGATCGCCAAGGCCACGCAAAAGACACCACGGGAAAAACCAAGGATGACGAGGACACATACGGATTAATCATGCGCGATAAAGAGCGCCTTCTCGATCCTAAAGAGCCGCTACGTTTTATTTTCAGCCATACTGCCCTTAAGGAAGGCTGGGATAGCCCCAATGTTTTCCAAATTTGCACACTTCGCGAAGTTGGTTCGGAAATGGAACGCCGTCAGCAAATCGGGCGCGGCTTGCGATTGCCTGTTAATGAGCATGGAGAGCGTATTCACGATGAAAATATTAATCGCCTAACGGTTATTGCAAATGAGGCATACGAAGATTTCGCTAACGCATTGCAAAAAGAATTCGAAGAGGAATGCGGGATCACTTTCGGTAAAATCGACAAGATTGCTTTCGCCAAGCTTATTCGAAAGGCAGATGACGGCAAGGATGAAGCTATTGGGCAGAATGAATCAGAAAAGATTTGGAAAGAGCTCAAGTCCGGCGGATACATCAATGATGCTGGGGAAATTCTTGATACATTCGATCCAAAGAATATGCACTTTCAGCTGAAAATTTCTGAGAAATATGATGATTTGAAATCTGCCGTTATCGACGAGATGCAGAAATATGTTTTCAAAAATCGCGTAGTCAATGCGCGTGAACGCCGCACACTCAAGTTCCGCAAGGAGATTCACCTAAGTGAAGACTTCCAAGCGTTATGGGGTAAAATCAAGCAGCGCACGCGCTATCGTGTTGCTTTTGATACCGATGAACTCGTTGATCGTGCTGTCCAGCGCATTAAGGCGCAGGAACCCATCCGCGCTACTCGCATTGCTATGACGCGTGTTGATATTGATATTACTGAGGCGGGAATTGGAGCGGATCGTAAGCTGGAAGAGAAGAGTCGTAGTGTCGAACCAGTTAAAGTCCTGCCCGATATTCTTGCTTACCTGCAGAAGGAAACTGAGCTCACGCGTCATACGCTGGTAACAATTCTAAAAATGACCAACAGGTTACCTGAGTTTCAGATTAACCCCCAAGCATTCATGGCAATGGTAGAGAAACAGATCAATGCAGCGCTGCATGATCTTATGCTCGAAGGTATTCAATATGAGAAAGTTCTTGATCATTATTGGGAAATGAGCCGCATCGAGAAAGAGGCTGAAGAAGGCATTGTCCGATATCTTAATAATCTCTATGAAGTTCAGAATTCTGATAAATGCCTCTTTGATGCAGTGGAGTACGACTCTGAAATAGAGAAGCAGTTTGCCAAAGACCTTGATAGCAATGAATTCGTCAAATTTTTTGTAAAACTGCCTAGCTGGTTTAAAATCGACACTCCTATTGGACCGTATAATCCAGATTGGGCTTTTGTTACTGAGCGCGATAAAAAGCTATATTTTGTTCGCGAAACTAAAAGCACAAAAGATAGTGAGGAGCGCCGTAAGAAAGAAAATCAGAAAATTCATTGCGGTATGAAACACTTTGAAACCATCAACGTAGATTACGGCATTGTTAAATCTTTATCCGAGGTAGAATTTTAATTATCAAATAATTGCGTACTACGAACATAACGTTCGAGTATGCGATCTGACATATGTCCCGTTTGCCGCCGTACTTTCCACAAAGGCTGCTCTGATAACGCGGCATTTGTCACAAACCCCGCTCTTAAGCTATGCCCGGAATAACCTTTTGGATTCAGCCCAGCAATAGCCATCCGTTCTCTGAGGATCGCAGACACGGCTTCACCTGTTAGCCGCTCGGCTCCAACGTTTCCATGTCGGTCGACGGAGCGAAAGATCGCGCCTTCTGTAATTTCCGATCTTTCCAACCATGCATCTACCGCTGCCACAGGGCAAAGCTTCCTCTGCCTGAATGAAACGCCGATTTTGCGGCCCGCCTTCATCTGGTCAGTTTTCGACTTTCTAATGGTGATAACTATGCCTTCGAGAACATGCTCAATGTCGTCGACATTCAAGGCGACGAGTTCCGAGCGCCGGAACCCGCCGGAGAAACCGATCAGCAGAAGCGCCTTATCGCGCTTGTCTCTTAGACTATCGCCCATCGCGTCCAGGACTTGAAACAGCTCATCCTTCATAAGCGCCCTGGCTTGCCGCTGCGAAACGCCGTGCACGCGTTTTATACCGCGCATGGTCATTTTCACCAACTCAGTCTCGGTAGGATTAGGCAGATCTCTCGCCTTGTGTAGTTTTGAGAGTGCGGCGAGACGGCGAGACAATGTGGCAACACTCAGTCCACAAGCGTTGTCGGCCAAATAGGCAGCAACCATTTCTGCTGATGCCGGAATAGACCCGCCCCATTGGTGAAAATGCGTGGTATCGGAGGTGTAAGCGAGGCGCGTGTTTGGGGCGAGGCTGGCTTGAATATAGGTTGCAATGCGCTCCTGCTGCGAAGCCGTGCAAGTAATTGCAAATCCAGAATTCAAAAACTCAGGCTCATTTGTGACCCGCGATAAGCGATGATTATCCGAGGTTAGAAGCTCACAGGACATGACAGCGTACCTCGTTCAGCGTGTCGATATCGGCGCGTGCTAAGGACATAATTTCAGAAGCATCAGCACAGTGCGGGCCATTGCATTCCATATCAACCTGCCTTCTCAACTCTTCGCCGATAGGCCATTTCAGACGCGATCTAACTAGTCCGCCCTCAATGCGAAAGATGATAGTGCCAAGGAAGCTTACTCGTCTGCCTTGCGGAACATATTCCTGAATCCACTGGGCAGTCTGCGTATCTCCCTGAAGGAAGGCCTGATAAACGGTGCGACCTTCACGGGTGTAAGTATCATAGGCCCATCCCGGGACATCGCTAATGCTAACCTCAGAGAGAAACGTATCGTCTTCGAAACTTTTAGCTTCCTGAGATTCTGGAGACAGAAGCAGAGACACGAAAGGACAAAGAATTTCCCCAACCTTGCGATATCCCTCCTGCGCAATCTCCGTGAAAGGCATATCGGCCTCTTTCATGGCAGCAAAGACAGAAGCAGGACTGCCCTTGCGAAAGCGCATATTGGTTGTTGGGCGAAAGATCCCGGTCGCATACCAAGTGGCGAGCGCCTTGACTGGCAAGGATGGATCACACACCGCGATGGTTTCCAGTTCCTCTTGGGTCTTCAAGTTTAAAGTCTGCCTCAGCGGGGTATAAGTCGGGTGTAATTGCGCGCTGAGAAGCAGATCATCGGCAGCACGGCATTTTGTCGCCTGTACCATTTCCTTGACAATGAAGCTGGCAACTTTCCATTCACCGCCCAAAGTTGCTCTGAACCGCTTTCCGGCCAGAGCTGCAGTCACGAGAGCTACGGTTTCAGTGTTAGCAACCCCGATATCCTCGAAGGCGATGCCACCACAGCGGCGCCAAAGACGTTCTGGCGACTCAGCTAGAAGCGTTGCTGCAGCGCGCTGAGCGATTTCGTTGCGCCCTCGCCTAATCGCTTTCTGAAGGGCAGACATTGCAACCCATGGCGACACCGATAGAGGGTTGGAAACGGGGGGTTGATAGGGGTTCAGTTTTTCCGCAAGTTTCTGGCGGGCGATTATCAGACAGTCTGTTTTCATCATGTTTCTCCTCCTTGAGACCAAGGGAGGAGACAGGAACGTCTAACCCACTTTTAGCGTGAACCTGTTAGCCGTCATGTAAAGTTTTTTACGCCAATAATTTTCAGATTTTTTCGACCGCCTGAGCGGCATTATACTGGATGTGGCTTCGAAACAGGCTCAGGATTCATCAGATTTAGGCAGCAGTCGCCTGAAGGTGAGCCAACGACCTAACTCCATCTAGCAGAACGCGTGTCGCCCGGCAGTCATCCTCATTGTATTCAAGAATTCGCTGCTTTATTTTAATATCACGCTCCTTGCACCAGCGGTCATACCACTCAATGGATGCAGCGCCAGAAGGATGCGTATCACGCCACCCAAACCCTAAATGTTTCGCCAAGGTTTTGAGTGAATGGTCATTGGTCGGCCACTCCGTAGCGGGAAAAACAACATCGAAATACAAGTCGATGGAGCGAGCTGGGTCAAAAAGCCTTTCTATATCCTCCCCATTACAGACATCTGGATACTTCGCCTGGAGCTTGCGATAGATCGTGCGCTCATATTTCGAATAATAGTAAATCACGCAATCACTGTGAGCGGTTAAGTAGGCGAAGGCTTGAGCAAAGGCAGCGCGTTCTGCTTGCGCAGTTTCCTCTTCGGCAAAGAAACTAATGAAACGCTCACTATTATTGTCCCCATTCCGGCGCTCAACGATGCCATGCAGGTAACAAATGTCGCGCATGGGATCGACTTCGATATCGAAGAAAAGCTCGAGAGAGGCGGAACCTAGTGTTATTGGGCCGCGCAGATATGGCGTCGGCCTTGGGTGCTTCAGCAGAACTGCGCGGGCATGAAATTGACGCAGACGATCCGGCCCCAAGCCGGGAAAAGACGTTTTCTTGCCATTGATGAAACTTTCTGGATCGCTGGCAGCAAAGACCGCGATGGTAGCGATGATCGGCTGCATCACATCTCGTATGCTGCGTCCCAAGAACGGAATAAGTGTCAAATCGTCGCTGTCCGTAAGCTGCTTCAGGCAATTGGTATACCAATGACAAAGCTTGCAGGCCCCGGACGCGTAGGCGGGTTGCGGAATAAAATCTTTGATTAAAATGGCTCGCGCGCCTGCCAATACTTCTTGATATTTGTCCCAAAGTGTTCCGGGCGTTCTGGGACCACGCGGCTGAGTGAAATCATACATAACTTCATTCTCATGGATATCCCAGATGAAGCCATGACGACCTGAGGACACTCCCAAACGCTCAAGCACGTCGATATAGAGAGCGAGCTGTACGGCATAGTGGACTTTTGGCTTTCCATCATCATCGTCGCTGGCACCTTCTTCACCAGCGCCAGACTTGATGATACCCGGCGCGTAACCATTACCTTCCTTCCGCAAGAGCGTCGGCAGGCCAATCAGATCGCCGGATGAAATGCGACCCGCATAAATCAAAGGTTCGCCTCGCTTGACCGCCTCTAGCGTCTGCCGTTCCTTCTCGTCGTCCTCAAAACTAGAGAGATCAAGAAAGGACTGGCTTAGCTTGGCAACAGTTTCACGTTCGAAAAGTGAGCCCTTTTCCCAAAGCAATTTGACGAAGGGGTTGATTTCATCCCGCAGGGAAATGTCCTCAAAGGCATCCAGCGCCACACGTTGCGGGCAGGTTACATGGTCATAGAGAACAGATGCATTGATCGGCATGTTCACGCCCTCCAGCGTTAGCCGATTATCTGCTGGTAATTGAAGAACTCAAGTCTTCGCCATCAAAAATCGTGCGCCTGCTTTGCCTGGAATAGCGTATCCAAATCGATTCCATGCTGAACTTCCCATATCTTGTCTCTGCAACCACATATTGCGAAAGAATGGGCGAGCTGTGATTAAGCGTTTAAAATATAAAGCTATTTAATCGTAGCTCTGAGATTAAAACGGGGTTTGATGGATAATTTCCTCCGTGTCTCCAAATCTGTCTTTAAGGCATCGGAAGACACAACTTAAACAGCCCCTAGGATTCATTTAGAGAGTCGCAGAATCGCATTCTCAACTGCGCTGGTAGGGTAGTGGCGGAACAGTGGCAACCCGCCATATGCGCCTTTATAGCGTTTCCGCATAAAATCGGACTCCATGCAATTAATTTCAAAAAAATATGAAATCAGAATTTCTCTTTTTTAATTTTAGAATTTTCCAACTTAATTTCCTCTAATAACTTATAGCTCTCCCGCTAAAACCTAAAATTATTTTTTATTTATTTTTTCTGCATTCCGGAGCGTAAGCGAGGAATGCTGTTGTACTTCTTAGTACAACATAATCCTCTTCTAACTTCTGCTCCTCTCGTTTAACTCCTCTAAGGTATAAGATTGTCATCAAACAGTGACAATTTAAAAAGAGATGCCCGTAGGACTTTCTCTAATTGTCACCCTTCAGCCATATTTGGCTTTTTCCAGCTCATCACATTTGTAATGATAATTGTTGGCAGCTTTCTCATAACCTGGAAACTTAGCGCCATTAAGCAGAGCCTGCGCAGTCTCTTCCGAAACAGCTAAAGTTGACTGATAGAGGGCTTCAAGATCGAGCGACATCCAGAGAGCTTTCTTGTTAGCTTTAAGCTTCATCGCCCGAATCTTCACGAATGAACATTTCTTCAGCTTAGGTAGCGCGCGATTTTTCATTTCTGCATCTGAAAGTCCCGCCTCTTTTGCCCACTCACTACGAGACATGGCAATCCATTCTTTCCCAAGCCTTTCAAGTTTTTTGTCGGATTTCCAGCGCCATGCGAGACGATAGAACAACGCTGCCGCAGCCAAATCTCCGCCGACATGATAGCGCGCGACAGCAAATGCGCCTGGCTTACCAAATGTCGTCTCTTTTTTCTTGTTTTTTGCCATGATGATCTCCCGCAAGATAAGGTTAGATAGCCTGATGCGCGCTGTAGGCAGGCGCTGATGTGGAGGAACGTTTCCGGCTGTCCAACCACTGATCGATATCTTGGATGTCGTAGACCACGAGACGCCCGGCCTTTGAGTAGGGTGGTCCACCGCCGTAAAGCCGAAGCTTGGCCAACGTGGACTGGGACAGCTTGCAATATGCCGCCGCCTGTTTTGTGCGCATTTTCTTATCGTACAGCATTGAATCTCCTTCGTCGTTCCGAGCCGTAAGTGAAAGCTAAGGAGCGTCGATGAATCTTGGCAATGGAAGATTTTCAAGTCGGTACAGCGCGTAGACCAGGGTGTTTACGGGAACCAACCGGGATACTTGAAAAGATTCTAGCTAATAGGAGATAGCTGCCTCGTCTTGATAAGACGTGACATTAATTGCACGCATGTTCGTCAGTGAAATTGAGCAGGCACTTCTTGTTGGGTTGGTAGTCTTTGGGATTGCTCCGCTGTTATGCGCTCTGACCTTATACCCCCCATCGCTTGCGCAATCTGACCGGCGATCATGTTCGATGCACGTTTCAGCGGATCGGCATCAAGGTGGGCATAGCGCTGGGTCGTGGAAGCTTGGGTATGACCTAGCAGCTTGCCTATCATGGGAAGTCCCAAAGATGCGCCAGCGCCGACGCTTGCGAATGTGTGACGCAAATCGTGGATGCGAACGCCTTTAAGTTCTGCTCGCTTTAAAATCGTCTTCCAAGTCCGTTTCAGGTCTGGGCGCGGCTGCCCGGGCCTCTCGCTGGCGATCACGTAGTGGTCGATCTTGGGGAGCTCCGCCAGAACCGCAAGCGCTGGCGCGCTGAGCACTATAGTTTTCTTCCCGGTCTTACTATCCGGCAGGAAGAGAAGCTCCCTTTCCATGTCGACATTCTCCCAACGCAAGTTCAAGATCTCGCGCAGACGCGCGCCTGTGAACAGCAGCAGGCGAACTGCCGCCGTGCTGTGCTGGCTCAGCTTCGTCACTCTGTCTTTTTTAGGAACGTTACGGAACGTCCTTGATGCATAAAAATCGCGGCTACGAATCTGGGGGTCAGGAGTTCGAATCTCTTCGGGCGCGCCATTTATCTTCTTCAAATGATTGAGATTTTAGCGTTTGGGCTTTCCAGAGCTCTCACCTCTTTTGGCTCGGGTCAGCACCGGGGCAGCACGGATTAAGTTTGCTCGAAAATGATGGGATTGGCTTTTGTGAAAGCACGAGATGCGCATGCAGGATTTACATCCTGCTCAAACTTTGCCGCGGCTTAATCAATTGGAGGCTGATTGACCTCTGAATTATTCTTCCCTGTAGAGAGCCGGAAACGCTTTTTGCAAGTGCGCAACTTTCGGCGCGTCATAGGCGACAATGTAAGGGTAATTAGGGTTTAAGGCCGCGAAGTTCTGATGGTGGGCTTCGGCTGGATAAAAACCGTTCAACGGTTCCAGTGTTGTTACGATTTTTGCCGAATAGGTTTTGTCCTTTTCCAGCTTGGCGATAAAATTTTCTGCCGCCTGCTTTTGCACAGCTGAGGCATAGAAAATAGCCGAACGGTACTGCGTGCCATGGTCTGGCCCTTGATAGTTCAGCTCCGTCGGATTGTGCGCGACGGTAAAATAAACCGCGAGTAATTGATTCAGCGAGATCGCACGCGGGTCGTAAGTCACGCGTACGGACTCGGCATGGCCGGTATTGCCTGTGCTGACGGTGTCATATTGCGCCGTATCCGCTTTGCCGCCTGCATAGCCAGATGTAGCATCGCTGACACCCTTCAGATGTTCGAACACGGCCTCAACGCCCCAGAAGCAGCCGCCTGCCAATACGATTTCGTCAGCTTTGGCTTGCGTGGCTAAGCCACCTAGTATGATTGCAAGAACAAAATATATGATCGGCTTCATGGCTCTCTTTCTAAATCTTGATGTCAAGCAAACTGTTGAAATTCAACAGAGCAGATTTCTCAGCATTATCCTTGTCGCCTGTCTGCTCAGGCTTGTTTGGGCGCTCGCGCACCAGCTGCGCATATTTTTCGGCTGGCGATGCGCAGAGCGTGCAAGATGAAATGCTCATGAATGTCATGCCTTCCGGTTTTCGATCAGATGATCGAGCGATGCTTTACCCGCGCCGCAAATGGCAAGCCAGGTGAAGACGGCAAAATAAGTTGCTTCTTCAAATCCGAGCAGATCTTCGAGGCTTTCAATATCCGCAAACTTGGCGCTGATGATGGCAACAACCATGATGACGGCCAGCGCGCCGCCGCTGATGCGCGTCAGAAAACCCAGGATCAGAAAAAGGCCGCC
>JAZKID010000008.1:10990-21501 GCA_040385045.1 Pseudomonadota bacterium
CCCAAAAATTCCCACCCGGCGACAAAAGGCGTCAGCACATGGGGAAACGGAATGCCAAGCTCGGTGAAATAAGACGTAACCTGTTCGAGATTATTCAGCTTCCCCCAGCCTGTCAGCATGAAGGTATACCCCACAACGATGCGTGCAATGAGCGGCCCCGCCCATTCAAAATGCGCGGCAATACGTTTGGGCCATACAATAAGAAGATTAGACAGAAACATAGGCAGTCTTTCGTTTTGCGGGTTGAACATTGTCTTGCAAATTCTGGGTTTCAATGCGCGTGAACAGGTGGTGCTTCATCCACCGCGCGAACCAACGCGAAAGGTTTGCGGAAAGCGTTTCTTCGTTTTCCTGAAATTCCGTTTGCACGATCTGCAAAGCGTTCTCGATGGAAATGCCTTTAAAGAGCATTTCCAGAAGACGAAACTCCTGCTGCTCTAGTTCCATACGCCATAAAGCATCGTCATGGCGTAGCAAAGCGAGCCAACTTTCTTGTCTTGCCGGAGCAGAAGGCTTTTTTTCATCCATCACATCGCGGTAATAGTCGTTCACCGGATAGCTGAATGATAAAAGCTGTGTTGCGGCGCGTGGACGCAATGCTGCCTGCACAAAATCTTCAGGCGTAAGGTTTTGCAGGCTCGCCTCATTCAACGCATCTGTTTCCTCTGCATCGCCAAGCTGGCAAAGGCTTGTTTCAAGCTGACAAATCTCGTGCGCCAATGCGTCTTGCGGGCGGCGCTCTGCAAGGAAAGCAGGGAGCTTTGTTGCATAACGCGCAATGTTGAAATGTTCTGACGGAATCGTATTCACGAAATCGCCGATCAGCGCTTTGAAAGCGTCCACCCCGAGATAATATTCCAGCACCGGATAATCTTCGGCCACAACATCATAAAGCCGGTAGCGGTAAGAGTTGATATAAACATCTAGCTGCGCTTGTGGCGGGAAATCCGGCTTATCGCGCACCCATGCTTCAGGCATGTTGCTGTTTTTTAGGATAATAGCATCCTGAAGACGCGCCTGCTCGTTTGCGAGAGGCTGCGCCATATCGCTCATCAAGGCAGGGTTCGGGCCTGCAAGGTTCGGCAGCTCTCCGTAATTCTTTGCTGTCGCTGCGGCAGCACGCGCCTTGGCCAGTTCGGCGTTCAGAACATCAAATTCAGGAATCTGGTCATCCCACTCGACCATCGTGTTGGGCACCCGGCCCGCGCGGTTGACGACGTATTTGTAGAGCGTCCACACTTCATCGATGACGTGGTCGTCATGCGTATCGATGATGTGCGTGCCCTTGTTGCTATGCCCGGACAGATGGATCTGCGCGACCTTATCAAGCGGCAGCGTGTCGATGTATGTTTTTGGGTCCAGCCGGTGATTGAAGCAAGTGACGTAAACATTGTTGACGTCGAGCAGCAGGCGGCAGTTTGCGCCTTCCGCCATGCGCGCGATAAATTCCGCTTCCGGCATGGACGAGCTTTTGAACTCCATATAGGTGGAAGGATTTTCAAGCGCGATCGGCATTTCAAGAACATCCTGCACCTCTTTCAGGCGCTGGATGATGTGCGCGAGCGCTTCTTCGGTATAGGGAACGGGAAGAAGGTCATGCGTGTTGCGATGCGCAATGCCTGTCCAGCATAGATGATCGGAAATCCAGGCTGGCTTGACCCATTTCATCAACGCTTTGAGCTTTTGCAGATATTCGGAATTGAGCGGATCAACCGTGCCGATCGACAAAGCGACACCGTGCATGACGATGGGGTAGCGCTCGCGGATGCGTTCAAGATTGCGCATCGGCATGCCGCCGGTATCCATGAAATTTTCAGAAATGATTTCGAACCAGTCGACGTTCGGCCTATGCTCGAAAATATAAGGATAATGGATTGGCCGCAGGCCAAGACCAAAACCGAGATGAGGAACGGGACTGTTTTTTTGTATCATGACTGATCCTTAAAGGCGGAGGTGGCGCGCCACCTCCGCAGTTTATAATCTTATTACTGGCCGTCCGTGCGGCAGCTGCCTTTGCCTTTACATGCGTTCTTGCCATCGGCACCCTGGCCTTTGCAGGAGTTCATGCCTTTGCAAGCATGCTTTTCTTTTGCCTTGGAAACCATCATTTGTGATGAAGAGTTGGCGGCAGTATCATTTGCGGATGCAATGCCTGCGGTCAGAACGCCAGCGCTCATGAAGCCGCTCAGAGCAGCGATTGCAAGTTTAGTGGTCTTGGTTGTCATTTGTAACTCCTGGTAGGGTTGGCAGACCAGAAATGGCCTACGATTTAAGGTTCGTCAGAACCCTCTTCCCGGTTACATGCCGTGGAGAATTTTTATTGTGGAGTTGAAAATAAGTGGCCGATCACCACTTTAGCAGCCAGCGGCCGGCTATCGCACCAAGACAGGCGAAGACGAATGTCGCCATATAATGCCATGTAACAAGATGTGCCAGCGTATCATTCGGCTCGAACAGGCGGAGGATCAGGCATCCCATGCCTGCCGCAGCCATAACAGCCAAAGACCCGGCCAGCAGCGGGTGAACGCTGGCGCCACGTCTTAAAACACCAAAAATCAGGCATGCTGGTAAAAACGACAGCATGGCGATGCAGATTGAGCATTCACGGCCAGCCATGCTGAACGGCGGCGTAATCATGCGTGCATCATCAGGCATGAAGACTTCAAAAAATAACAACGCCAGCAAAGCTGCAAACACAAAATAAGGAAGCCGTAGCAGACCTGGTTTTTGATAGGCGTCCGGATACATCGCAAGAATGGCGGCGATGGCGCTGCTCATTGCCAGTATCGTCAACAGCGAGATTTCGGCAATGAATAAAGGTCGGGTGAATTGCGTGACGAGATCTGGCCTGGATCCTAAGAAAATCTGCGCGCCAACGCCGTAAATGGTCAGGATCAGGATCAACCCGGCTGAAAAAAAGACAGGCGAGCGCAGCTGCGATTTTGCAGGCGCTTCCTGGCTAAGCCGTGTAATCAGATCTTTCGTTTGCATATTAGGTACCAAATCTCATTCGTATTTTCTTCATGGCGCGATGCGCTGCCACTTTCACGGCAGATTCATTCATACCAAGATGAGTGCCAGTCTCCTTCGCCGTATAGCCATCGCCATGCATCATCTTCAAAATCTTTCTTTCCCGCTCCGGCACGCAATCAAGCAGCTTTTCTATATATTCGGCATCTTCGATCGTTTCGGTTACATCTGAAGATATGCCCGGCATGGCATCGGGGTCTAACAGCTCGTGCCGTGCATTTGCATACAATTTGCGCAAATGATCGTTAATGCGAAAACGCGCGATCGTCAGCAGCCAGGGGAAAAGCGGCCTCTCGCAATCATAGGTATGACGCGCCTTGTGAATTGAAATGAGAATATCCTGCAGAACATCTTCAACATCATTGGCAGGCAGTTTTCTGACGACGACCCGGCGCAGGATGATCGAGACGTCGCTTAAAAACTTTTGATAACAGGCTGCGTCGCCATCATTCGCCGCGCGTAACAAAATAACGAGTTCGGAATATTTGTTTTGCGATGGAGCCGTTACGTTCATGCAGATGCGTTTCGCTCAAACCTTATTCTGTCATCAGCACCGATCGCGTAGACAGGGCAGTATTATCAAAAGGGGCAAGTATGTCTATGCGATGTATCTGCCTGATTGCGCTCAAGGTTTCGAAATTTTAGGATGCGGGTTGCCAGCGTGCAGCAAAAGTCCGAATTTATGTAAGCTATTGATAATAAATAGAAATGCTTTTTGTTCCTGCTACGAATCTGGGGGTCAGGAGTTCGAATCTCTTCGGGCGCGCCATTTAACCTAATTTCAATATTAAATTTCAGAATAATAAGCTGCCAAAGCCTTTTAAACAGACTGGCAAAAAGCAAAAACTTTATACCGCATGACAACTGAAAAAAGCCGGTTTCGGAGCAGTGTCAGCGACTGCAACGGAAAAAGCTCCCGAAAAATAACGGGCAATTGCTGGCTGCTTAATATCAAGGCCCCCTGTGTATGTTCCAAAAGCGGGCAGGATGAGCGAGTTTTTATCCCAGATAAAACAGGGACGCGTGATGCGGCCATTGCGCTGATCTCCGCGTGAAAACTTTGGGTGATAATGTCCAAAAATAAACGGCGTATCTGATGCGCGCTCTTTTGGCGGGCGATGGGAAAACATAATTCCGCATTCTTCAAACTCATCGGCAGATTGAAAACGATCGTCATTCAATCCGCCGGTATCGTGGTTGCCTTCAATAAAGATCCATTTTCCTTGGGAAAGAAGAGTGTCAAGTAAACCCTTTTCATCTTGCGGCAATTGCTCGAAGCTGTGCGCGCGATGAAAGCTGTCGCCCAATGCAACAAGGCGTTGCGGTGCGTAATCCTTGATCAAGATCTGCAGGCGGTCATGAATGTCGCTCATTTCATAAGGCGGGAGGATAGTGCCGCGCGAGCCAAAATCTTCGGCTTTGCCGATATGCAAATCTGCGACGATTAAAGTTTTCTTGGCCGGCCAGAACAAAGCACGCCGCGTATCGGCCAGAAATTGCTGCCCTGCGAATTCGAGCTCGATCGCGCTATTCATGCAGCGCCTCTTCGTAAAGTCTTTCGCTGCGCTCGACTGTACTCATCGCGCCCAGCAAAAGATCCTTGCCAAGCCCCGTCACACCTTCTGTTACAACTTCCAGAACGATGGGAATGGCGAACGGGCTGATGCGCGGCAGGTTTTTTAAAATGATTTTTCCTTTCACGCCGGCAAGATATTCGCGTACGCGTTCGATATCGGCCAGTTCTTTTTCCGCATCAAGGCGGCTGCTTTTCAGCAAGATATGTCCCGGCTCATAGCGCTTCAAGACATCGTAAATAAGATCAGAGCTGAATGTCACCTGCTTGCCGGTTTTGTGCGCGCCAGGAAGTTTGCGCTCGATCAGACCGGAGACAACAGCCGTCTTGCGGAAGAAACGCTTCAACATCGCAGATTTGCCGATCCAGTCTTCAAGCCCTTGCTCGAAATCACCGGGATCGAACAACTGTTTGATATCTTCTTTTGACGGCCGCTGCAGACCCCAGATCGCAAAACCGTAATCCGAAACCGTGAAACCCAGCGGATGCAAATTCAGACTTTCCATCCGGTTTGTTAAAACGAACCCGAGCGTCTGATGCACCGCGCGCCCGGCAAAAGGATAGGCGACAAGATAATTCATTTTTGAATAGCTAAAAGTTTCGGCAAGCAGTCCATGTTCGGGCGGCAGCTTTGAAAGATGCGCCTGCGCGCTAAGCCATTCATGCAAGTAGGCTGGAAGCTGTTTTTGCGCGGCTTTATCATGCAGGAAATGGCGCACCTGCTGGGCAAGGAACGTTGAAAGCGGCATGCCGCCGCCGGTAAAGGCAGGAATTTTGGGGTTCGCATCTTTCGCCGCCGTCACCTCCGCCTTCATGTCGCGGATACCTTCAAAGCGCAGCACTTGCCCCGCAAACACGAACGTGTCGCCGGGATTGAGGTTGAGGATCAGGCGCTCTTCCACTTCACCCAGCGGAACGCCGCCGAAGCCGCGGCGCAAACCCGTTTTTTTCGATTTCGAGATTTTCAGGATCTTCAGCTTCTCGGCTTCGACGATGGTACCGATATTCATGCGATGCCGCTGCACGATCCGCTTGTTCGCAGGCACCAGCATATTTTGCTTGTCGAATTTCAGGCGCTGCCAGCGGTCATAGCTTTTCAGCACATAGCCGCCATCGATGACGAAGCGGATGGCATCATCGAAGATATCGCGTGCCAGCTTCCTGAAAGGATAGGCACCCTTCACTTCCTTATAAAGTGCAGCGACATCGACCGGCGCACTGCACGCGCAATTGACGATATGCTGGCACAGCACGTCGAAAGCGCCATGGCTGTTCGGCGGCGGATCATCGAGCTTGTTTTCGTTGATCGCTTCCAGCGCTGCAATGCATTCCAGCACTTCAAAACGGTTTGTCGGCACCAGCCAGGCCTCAGAGGGTTCATTCAGCCGGTGGTTGGAGCGGCCGACACGTTGCAGCAGGCGCGAAATGCCTTTCGGCGTACCGATGTTGATGACCAGCGACACATCGCCCCAGTCGATACCCAGATCAAGCGAAGCGGTGGCAACGACGCAGCGCAGGCGCCCTTCCGCCATCGCGGCTTCCACCCTGTTTCTTTGTAAGCGCGTCAGCGAGCCGTGATGCAAAGCAATCGGCAAGTCATCCGTATTCATTTCCCAAAGGCGCTGGAAAATCACTTCGGCCTGCGCGCGCGTGTTGACGAAGACGATGGACGATTTTGCTTCACGGATTTTTTCGTAAACATCTTTCAAAATCGAAACGGGATAATGCCCGGCAATCGGCAAAGGCTTTTCACCATAGAGAATTTTTATTTTCGGTTTCGGCGCATTTTTTGCGCGTACAACCTCGACGTCGGACCCGAGCCATTGCGCCACATCCTGCGGATGCGCGACCGTTGCGGACAACCCCACCCTGCGCATGGCTGGTGATATTTTTTGCAAGCGCTCCAGCAGCAGGCTCGTCTGGTCGCCGCGCTTGTTCTGCACGAAGCTGTGAATCTCGTCGATCACCACCGTGCGCAGGTGATCGAACATCAGAAATGCATCGGGATAGGATAACAGTAGCGCAAGCGATTCCGGGGTTGTCAGCAGAATATGCGGCGGCTTTGCAACCTGCCGCTTGCGCATCGCGAAAGAGGTGTCGCCGGTGCGGGATTCGATCCGCACTTTCAAATCCATTTCGCGCACGGGTCGCGCAAGGTTGCGCTCGATGTCATTGGTCAGCGCCTTCAATGGCGAGATATAGAGCGTGTGCAGAAAAGGTATTGGCTTCTGATGAAGCTCGATCAACGAAGGCAAAAAACCTGCCAGCGTTTTACCAGCTCCTGTCGGCGCGATCAGCAAAGCGGATTGGTTCTTGCGCGCAAGCATCACCATATCCTTCTGATGCGGATAAATTTCCCAATTTCGAGAACCAAACCAGCCTTTGAAGGGTTCAGGTATAATCGATATGTCTAACTCACGCGCCATCCGCTCTCAACGTTTCAACTGGCTGAAAGTTACGCCGGGCGGGCTTTACTGTGCGCCGGGCGGTTTTTTCATCGATCCGATCCGCCCCGCTGAAAAGGCGCTTATCACGCATGGTCACGCCGACCATGCCCGCCCCGGCCATAAAAATGTACTGGCAACGAACGAAACCCTCGCCATCATGCGGCACCGCTACCGCGATGCATCCGGCGATGTGCAGGAAACGGCGCCGCTGCGACAGCCGATCAAAATTGGCGATGTCATAGCCAGTTTTCATCCGGCCGGGCATATTCTCGGCAGCACGCAGATCCTTCTTGAACACAAAGGCGAGCGCATCGTTTTTTCAGGCGATTACAAACGGCGCCGCGACCCGACATGCCTCGCCTTTGAATCTGTGTCTTGCGACCTGTTCATTACCGAGGCGACGTTTGGCATTCCTGTGTTTACCCACCCTGATGATAAAAGCGAAGTGCAGAAACTTCTGGATTCGCTGAAACTGTTTCCGGACCGCGCGCACCTTGTGGGCGTTTATGCGCTTGGCAAATGCCAGCGGCTGATCATGCTGCTGCGCGAACTCGGATATAACGAGAGGATCTACCTGCACGGTGCGCACATGGGCTTATGCGAAGTCTATCGAAGCTTAGATGTCGAACTTGGCGATCTGCAAACGGTCGGGGAATCCAAGCTGAAAGAATATGGCGGCAAGATTATTCTGTGCCCGCCTTCGGCACTCGGCGACCGTTGGTCGCGCCGCTTCGGCGACGCGGTGTTTTGTATTGCGTCCGGCTGGATGCGCGTGCTGCAACGCGCCAAGCAAAAAGGTATCGAACTGCCGATGATCATTTCCGATCATGCCGACTGGCCGGAACTGTTGCAGACGGTGAAAGATGTGCAAGCCGATACCATCTGGGTCACGCACGGGCAGGAAGATGCGCTGGTTTATCAATGCCGCAGCCAAGGCCTGCAGGCGGACGCGCTTGCCATCGCCGGTCTCGGCGAGGAAGGCGAGGACGAATGAAACGTTTTGCCAACCTGCTTTACAACCTTGTGCTGACGCCGTCGCGCAACAGAAAGCTGGATTATCTGACAGCTTATTTGAAGGAAACGCCCGATCCCGAGCGAGGCTTTGCGCTTGGCGCACTGACAGGCGGCCTTGCCATTCACACGATTAAATCCGGTGCGCTGCGCGACATCATCCTTGAACGGGTCGACCCCGAGCTGTTTGCGATTTCCTACGATTATGTCGGCGACCTTGCCGAGACCATCGCACTGATGTGGCCATCCAAAAAAGAAGGCACATTGCCTTCCCTTTCCGAACTCATCCATGCGCTGACGACGGAAACGAAGCAGGAGTTGATGCGCATACTGCCGGAATGGCTCGACCATGCCGATGAAACGGAACGCTGGGCGCTTCTCAAGGTGATCACCGGCAATATGCGCATTGGCCTTTCTGAAAAGCTGGCGAAAACGGCCGTTGCTTCCTTGAGGGAACACGTTTCCATCGAGGATATCGAAGAGCTCTGGCATGGCCTTGAGCCGCCTTACGCACAATTGTTCGACTGGATCGAACAGCGCAGCGAGCGCCCCGCCGTATCGCACGCGCTTCTGTTCCGCCCGATGATGCTGTCGCATCCGCTGGAAGAAACGGATCAGGCGCAAATCAACCCGCAAGATTATGCGGCCGAGTGGAAATGGGACGGCATCCGCGCACAGATTGCGGGCGATGGCATCGAGACGCGCCTGTTCTCGCGCTCGGGAGATAATATTACGGATGCGTTTCCCGATCTTCTGGATGGCGCGGATTTCAGAGGCGTTCTCGATGGCGAACTTCTGGTGATGAAAGACGGCAAGGTGGCACCGTTCAATGACCTGCAACAGCGCCTGAACCGCCGCACCGTTTCGGTAAAAATGTTGCAAGACTATCCCGTTTCGATGCGGCTTTACGACATCCTGTTCGACGGCGAAGAAGACGTGCGCCCTCTTCCCTTTCTTGAGCGGCGCGAAAGGCTGGAAGCATTTCTGAAAAAGAATCCGCACCCGCGCTTCGATATCTCCTCACTTGTGCCTTTTTCCTCTCTCGGCGAGCTGGCCGACGTGCAACGTGAACTGCGCAACAGACCGGAATTGCAGCAGACAGAAGGCTTCATGCTGAAGCGCAAGACATCGCCCTATCTGCAGGGCCGCATCAAAGGCAACTGGTGGAAATGGAAACGCGATCCGCTGAATGTCGATGTCGTTCTGATGTACGCGCAGCGCGGCCATGGCAAGCGGAGTTCCTATTATTCGGATTATACCTTCGGGGCATGGGCAAATGATAATGGCGAGCAAAAACTGCTGCCGGTCGGCAAGGCTTACTCAGGTTATACGGATGAAGAATTGCTCAAGATCGATCGCTGGATCCGCAACAATACCACGCAGCGCTTCGGCCCTGTGCGCGAAGTGAAGCCGGAGCTTGTCTTTGAACTGGCCTTCGACGGTATCTTCGAGTCCGCCCGCCACAAATCCGGCGTCGCGATGCGTTTTCCGCGTATCTCGCGCATCCGTTGGGATAAGCCCGTCGCGGAAGCCGATACGGTCGATCATTTGAAAAATATGATTGGCGCAATACGGGTTGATAAATAAAAAAATATTACAACATCAAAACGGAAATTTGGTTCCTTCTTGAAGAGAAAATTTTACGTACTTATTATGCGATTATTTTTAACCTTGGCAGAACAAAATACCTCTTTTTAAAGTTCATGGATTGACTGGGAAAACCAGGGAAACAGGGAAGATGCATGGTTACCAATAAAGAAAAATTGTTTAGCAGGACCGGCGTCTCCGGGCTCGACGATATTCTTGCCGGCGGCCTGACTCCAGGTTGCCTTTTTCTGCTTGAAGGCGAACCCGGCGCAGGCAAAACAACGATTGCCTCGCAGTTCCTGAAAGAAGGCGCCAGTAAAGGCGAAAAAGGCCTCTATATTACCCTTTCCGAAACCGAACGCGAGCTTCGCGCGAGCGCGGCTTCGCATGGCTGGGAGTTTGACGAAAGCATCGAGGTGTTTGAACTGATGCCGCCGGAAAGCCTATTGGATGCAGATCAGCAGCAAAGCCTTCTTTATTCGTCCGATTTAGAGCTGGGTGAAACAACAAAAGCCATTTTCAACATGATTGAAAAAGTAAAACCGCAGCGGATCGTTCTCGACAGCCTCTCGGAAATCAGATTGCTGGCGCAAAGCTCCTTGCGCTATCGCCGTCAGATCCTTGCCATCAAGCATTATTTCGCGCGCTATAGGGCAACCATCCTGATGTTGGATGACCTGACGGCCGACGCACTCGACAAGACCGTCCACAGTGTCGCGCACGGTGTGATCAGACTTGAGGAATTGTCGCCGGATTATGGTGCTGAGCGGCGCCGTCTTCGTGTCATCAAATATCGCGGCCAGAAATATCGCGGCGGTTATCATGATTTCATCATCAAGACCGGCGGCGTCACCGTGTTTCCG
>JAZKID010000008.1:21511-21987 GCA_040385045.1 Pseudomonadota bacterium
CGATCCGTACAGGCGGCGTTGAAGTCTATCCGCGCCTTGTAGCGGCAGAGCACAGGAAGCCTTTCTCCCGGGAGAAAAGATCAAGCGGCATCAAAGCGCTGGATTCCCTTCTTGGCGGCGGCGTGGAATGCGGTACCAGCACGCTGGTGCTTGGCCCTGCGGGCACAGGAAAGTCGCTCCTTCTTCTTCAGTTTGTTACCGCGGCGTTGAAGAAAGGCGAAAGGGCGATGATATGCGCTTTCGATGAAGAGGTCGGCCTGACATTTGCCCGTGCGAAATCGATGGGTATCGATCTTCAGAAATATGTCGATCAAGGTCTTCTTTTTATTGAGCAGATCGACGCCGCTGAATTGTCGCCGGGTGAATTTTCACATCGCTTGCGCAAGATGGTTATGGACAACGATGTCAAGGTTGTGGTTGTCGACAGCCTCAATGGATATCAAGCGGCCATGCCTCAGGAAAATGCCCTTATTTTG
>JAZKID010000008.1:21997-34573 GCA_040385045.1 Pseudomonadota bacterium
TTTTGCACATGCATGAAATGCTGCAATACCTGAACAGACAAGGCGTCAACACCTTCCTCACTGTCGCGCAGCATGGTCTGGTTGGCGACATGAAGGCACCGGTTGATGTGACATTCCTCGCTGACACTGTCATCCTGCTTCGTTATTTTGAGGCTTTCGCACGCGTTCGCCGTGCGATCTCCATTATCAAGAAACGGGCCGGTGCGCATGAAGACACCATTCGCGAAATGACCATAAGCGAAAATGGTGTGGTGATCGGCGAGCCGCTGATCGATTTTCAGGGTGTGTTACGCGGTGTGCCGACTTATACAGGCAATATACAGCCTTTTATGAGGCAGACCGGGTCATGATACGTGCCACATAATTTTTCAGATAACGGACTAATTTTCGCACCAAGAGGACGCGACGCGCTTCTTGCGAGTAACCTTCTTGTCGAGGCAAAAATCAAAGCCGGTATTTGCACAAATCTTGCCCAAGTCTGTAATGCGCTGACCGACGATGTCGGTTTTGCAATTCTCACCGAGGAAGCTGTGCAAACAGGCGATTTGGCAGCCCTTTCAAAATGGGTTGAAGCCCAACCGCCTTGGTCGGATTTCCCTTTTGTCCTTATCACCGAAAAAGGCGGGGGGCCGGAACGCAATCCGGCTGCGGCACGGCTGTCGTCTGTTCTCGGCAATGTCACATTCCTTGAGCGCCCTTTTCATCCGACCACATTGATCAGCGTTGCAAGGACCGCGCTGCGCGGCCGGAGAAGGCAATATCAGGCGCGGGCTCATCTCGAAGAACTGAGGCTGAAGGAAGAACAGCTGGAAGTTCGCGTTAAAGAACGCACAAAGCAGATTGTCGAGCAGAATGCTTTCGTCGACACCATGATCACGTCCGTTCCTGCCGGTATCGTGACCTATGATAAAGACCTGAAAATTGTGACGTGGAATCCTTTTGTCGAAAAGTTAACCGGCATCGCGGCGGCTGAAATCGTCGGCCATCGTTTGATAGATGTTGCCTCTTCCATGGGGAACGAGACCATGGAGCGCATGCGCGAGGCGCTGGCTGGTACGTCAAGCCAGGTTGTCGAACAGGAACTGGTGATTAAAGAAACAGGTCGACGCGCTTTTTACGATGTACAGCATGCGCCGCTATACAGCGCGCAGGGACACATTATCGGTGGCATCGCTTTCATGCACGACATCACGGCACGCAAACGCATCGAGGAGCAGCTTCGTCAGTCGCAGAAAATGGAAGCGATCGGCCAGCTGACCGGCGGCGTTGCGCACGATTTCAATAATCTTCTGACGGCCATTCTCAGCAACCTGGATCTGATAAAAAAGAAGACGCTGGGTGATGACAAACTGCAAAGATTAATCGAAGGTGCGGTACAAGGCGCGGAACGCGGCGCATCTTTAACGCAGCGCCTGCTGGCTTTTGCCCGCCGCCAGGATTTGCATGTTGAAGCTATCAAGCTTGAGCCATTGCTGGAAAATATTGCCGAATTGCTGCGACGCTCCGTTGGTCCGCAAATTGTCATCGATTTCGATTTTGGTGCTGATTTACCTGCTGCAAAAATCGACCGCAACCAGCTTGAGCTGGCAATTTTGAATCTTGCGGTCAACGCACGTGACGCGATGTTGGACGGCGGAAAGATTACGATCAGCGTGCAGAAACTGCCTGCGCCGCCGCATCAAAACCTGCAGCCCGGTACCTATATCGTTGTGCGCGTGAAAGATACCGGCACAGGCATGAATGAACAAACTCTGAAACAGGCCATCGAGCCGTTTTTCTCGACAAAGGAACTTGGTAAAGGCACAGGGCTTGGTCTTTCTATGGTGCATGGTCTGGCTATACAGCTGGGCGGCAATTTCATTTTGCACAGCAAGGTGGGTGAAGGTACGACCGCCGAACTCTGGCTGCCGGTTTCCGAAGAAGAATCCATCCTGTTGGATACACAAACAGAACATTTTGTAGAGATGCGTTCACCTCTGCAGTCAACCATTCTTGTGGTCGATGACGATGTTCTTATCGCCATGAGCACTGTCGATCTTCTTGAAGATCTGGGACACAAGGTGATCGAAGCCAATTCTGGAAAAATTGCGCTTCAGATGATTGAAAATAATCCTGACATCAAAATGATGATTACCGACCACGCCATGCCGGGGATGACGGGTGTAGAACTTGCCAAGGCTGCACGTGTTTTGCGGCCCGACTTGCCAATTCTTCTAGCGACCGGCTATGCCGATCTCCCTGAAGGCGAAGAGTTGCAATTGCCGCGTCTTGGCAAACCCTATCATCAACACGAATTGGCAGAACAGATCGCAAGACTGCTCCATTAAATCTACCCATCCCTGCTGTTGGGAATTTGATTTTTACCCCTTGAATTTGGATTCTATTGATTACATCATTTATTTTTTAAGCTATTGATAATATTATATATTTTTGATTTTTTGTTGATTTTGGCAAAAGAAATTCTATCTTGCTCAGTGCCATTTTTACCCTTGCCTAAGGCCGCTTTGCTAACTTCTCCTGCAGAAAGCCTTGAGGTTTTGCATGTCTGAGATCGAATATATTGTTCGCGGACCCGGCTGGCTGGAAGCGCCGCCTCATCCCGACGAACCGGCCCGCGTGGCGCGCCTGCACAATTATGAAATTCTCGACACGACGCCGGAAGAAAGTTTCGACCGCGTCACGCGTCTTGCGGCGACTTGGTTTAATGTACCGGTTTCTTACGTCACGCTTGTCGATAAAGAAAGGCAGTGGTTCAAATCCTGCTTCGGTTCCGATGCAACGCAGACGGACCGTAGCCTGTCGTTTTGCGCGATGGCGATTTTGCAAGACGGCGTCATGGTCATCCCTGACACGACAAAAGACAACCGTGTTTACGGGAACCCCGTTGTTACGGGTGATGCACACATCCGTTTTTATGCCGGTGCGCCGCTTTTGACATCGGACGGCCTGAAGCTTGGCACATTATGTATCGTCGACAACAAGCCGCGCATTTTCACGAAACAGGATTGCGAGGTTCTTGAATCACTCGCTGCGCTTGTGATGGATGAAATGGACCTGCGCATGGCGCGACAAAAAGCCGAAAAAGAAAACGAGCAAAAAAGCCAGTACGTTTCTTATATCAGCCATGAAGTGCGCACACCCTTGACGACCATTCAAAGCGCATTGTCGCTGACACGCAGCAGGGAGCATGATACCGAGACACAAGGTTATCTCGATCTCATCAGCCATGCGACAGATATCCTGCTGGAAACGATCAACGACTTCCTCGATCTCGCCCGCATGGAAACGCGCTCCATCGAGCTTGAAGAAATTCCCTTTCATCCCGAGGGCATCGTGCAGCAGGTTTATGACCTGATGAAACTGCGCGCAAAACCAGGCGTGACTCTAACCACTGAAAACGCAGGCGCACAAAATGTCACGCTCATGGGTGACCCGACACGGCTGCGGCAAATCCTGATCAACTTCTGCGGCAATGCCGTGAAATTTACGGAAGCGGGCACAATTCAAATTTTATCATCGATTATTGAAAACAAAAAAGGCAGCGCGCGCTGGCGGCTTGAAGTGACGGACAGCGGCTGCGGCATTCCCGCAGAGAAACTGCCGCGCCTGTTCGAAAAATTCAGCCAGGCCGATAATTCAACAGCGCGCCAATATGGCGGCAGCGGGCTTGGCCTTCACATTACGAAAATTCTTGCCGAGTTGATGCATGGCCAGGTTGGCGCCAGCAGCAACGCCGGCAAAGGTTCGACATTCTGGTTTGAAGCGCCGTTTGAAATTTCAGCCGAAAGCGTTCACATCAAGCCGCATGTTATCAGCAGCCATATTCCGCCGTGCCATATCCTTCTCGCCGAAGACAACAGCACCAACCAGATGCTGATCAAGGCGATGCTGAAACGCGAGGGGCACAGCGTCGTCACGGCCTCGAATGGACTTCAGGCTGTCGACGCAGCGATAAAAGAAAAGTTCGACCTCATCCTGATGGATTGCCAGATGCCGGATATGGACGGGCTGGAAGCAACGGCAAAAATTCGTATTCACAGCGATGCCTTGAGCAAGAATGTGCCTATTCTAGCTTTGACGGCGAACGCTTCATCCGAAAGCCGTGAACGTTGCATGGCTTGCGGTATGAACGATTTCGTCAGCAAACCTGTTGCGATCGAACAGCTGCAACTGGCGATCGGCCGCTGGGTGAAGAAAGCGAAAGTCGCTTAAATAAAAACTTTAGCGATCAAGCCGGTTATCGCGAAAATAGGCGACAGCCTGTTTGTAAGCTTCCTGCAGCTTGCTAAACTGTTCGGAAAGACCTGCATTGTCGAGCGTTTGATTGTGTTCGATACCCTTGGCGAGAGCCTGCACTTCGCGCAGACCGAATTGTCCCGAACTTGATGTCAGGGGATGCGCTGCAGCAGTCACCGCTGCGCGGTTGTCCTGCGCAATTGCCGCGCCGATAGTTTCAATATAGCCTTGCGAGTTTTTAAGAAAATCATCCACGATCGGCGCATAATCGTCGCCAAGCAATTCTTTGAGGCTGGCGATACAGGACGCATCAATATTCATCACACTCTCCTGTTTTTATCTTGATCGCGCATTTGCTTCGGCAACGACAACCGGCTCTTGCCGCCATGGTTCGCCAAGCGACGTGTAAAGCTGGATGAGGTTCGTCGCCATAGATTCACGCGAGAGGACAAGATTGTTTTCCGCTTCAAGCTGATTTTGCGCTGCGACCAGTACATCGAGCTGTGTCGTCAGACCAGCCTTATATTGCTCGCGCGCGATGTCGGCAGCAAGGCTTTGCTGACTTGACACCTGTTCAAGCAATGACTGGCGGCGCTGCTCGTTCAGATAAGCCGTCAGAGAATTTTCCGTTTCCGCCAATGCCAGCAGAATTGTCTGCTTATAAGTGTAGTACGCCTGCTGCTGGCGCGCATCTGCTGCATCAATTTGTGAATCGATACGCCCGAAATTCAGAAGCGGCATCGCCGCACTGGCAGCAAGGCTCCATGGATTTGCCGCGCCCAGCAGGAGCGAACTTTGATTGCTGAAAAATGCATCGATGCCGATTTTTGGGAAAAGTTCCGTAAAGGCAGCGCCCGTTAAGGCCGTCGATTGCGCGAGCTGGCGCTCTGCCGCGTTGACATCTGGGCGGCGCGCGATCACCGCGATCGGCGAAGCAACAACCATCTTCCGCGCGACAAGAGGAATGCCTTTCGGCCGCGACAGCATGGCATCGATTGCACCCGGCCGTTCACCGATCAGGACGGCAAGCCGGTTCAGGGTTGCTGCGCGCGCCGTTTTGATGACCGGCAGGCGCGTTTCGGTTGCGCTGACCTGCGCTTGCGAACGCGCAACTTCCAAATTTGAAATCGCGCCATCCTTGCGCTGACCTTTGGTGATGTCGAGAGTATCGCGCTGGAATTTCAAATTCCGCAAAGTGAGATTTCTTTGCTGCTCGAGGCTGCGAAACAACACGTATTGCCGCGCTACTTCGGCAACCAGCAACTGGCCGACCCGTTCATGCGAAGCTTCGGACGCTTCAATGCCTGCGCCTGCTGCTTCGATCCTGCGCCGTGTGCCGCCGAACACATCGATATCCCAGCTGCCGCTGAGGCCGAATTCTTTCGTCGTGTCAAAAGCACCGCCGCTTGATGCACCAAGCCTGCCGCGGGCTGCCGTGCCGCTTAACCCGATCTGCGGAAAAAGCCCCGAAACGGCAAAACGCCCGCCTGCCCTTGCTTCGGGAATGCGCGCTTCCGCAACCTTGAGATCATTGTTGTTTGCGATGGCTTTTTCGACCAGGGCTGTCAGCACCGGATCTTTAAAGCGTGTCCACCATGGTGCGACCGGCTGCGTCACAACCGGCAGGCTGCCAGTGACGAGATCCTTGTCGTCGATTTTTTTATTTTTCTTCAACGCATTCCATGATGGGCCGACATCAAGTTGCGGACGCACATAATCTTCACCCGCCGTGCAGGCGCACAGCCACACCGATGCCGCAAAAATCGAAGCGACATTCGCGGCACGGAAACGGGAAACGCAAAACAACCTAGAACTCATGGAACGCGCTTTCAGTCGACGTATAAATCGGTTTGAGAAGATATTGCAGCAAGGTTTTCTTGCCTGTGACGATATCGGCCTGCACGGTCATGCCGGGTGTGATCAGGTTACGCTTCGGATCGGTGCCGACATAAGGTTTGTCGAGCTTGACGAGCGCTTTGTAAAACGACTTGTTGTCCTGACTTTGAAATGTCGTTGCAGAAACATTGGTCAGCTTTCCTGAAACGCTGCCATAGCGCGCAGAATCGAACGTCGACACTTTCACTTTCACGCCCTGGCCGAGCCTGAGATGGCCGATATCGTTCGGCGACACCATGGCTTCGACAATCAGCTCTTCATCGACAGGAACGATTTCAAGCAGCACGCGGCCCTGCTCGACCACAGCGCCGATCGTGTGAACGGAAAGGCCCTTCACAATACCGCGTACAGGACTTGCAATCAGCGTGCGTTTTTCGGCGCTTTCATATTTTTCGAACGTGTTCTTGACTTCAGCAAGCTGCGCCTCAACATCGCCGAGCGTTTTCATCGCCTGCTGTTTCAGATCTGCATTTAAAGACTGAAGGCGGTTGCGCACTTCGTTCAAAGCATCATGCGCGCGCGTTTCCAGGCTCATCGCCTCATCGTACTGCGCCTGCAACTGGTTGAACTCGCGCTGGCTGGCCATCGCCATCAGTTCCGAGCCGTAACCTTTTTTCGCGAGGCCCTGACGGATAGCGTTTTCTTTCGACAATAACTCGACGTTTTTCGACAAAGAAACGCGCGCCGCGATCAAGGCTTTCAGTTCTTTTTCTTTTTGCGCAATCTGGTCACTGACAACGAGACGCTGGCTTTCGCGCGCCTCTTCCATGCTTTGCAGGATGGCGCGGTCATCATCCGTCATCGATGCGGCATCCGGCGAAGCGGCACTATTGGTGAAATGCCGCAGACGGTCGGCCTGCGCACTGAGCGAATCTTTGCGCGACTGCATCTGCCCGAGATCGGCGAGCGCGTTGGTATTATCAAGACGGATCAGGGGCTGGCCGGCAGCAACAATGTCGCCATCATGAACGAGAATGTCGCGTACGATCCCGCCTTCGAGATGCTGGATCGACTGCACATAGCCACTTGGAATGACCTGACCCGATGCTGAAGCCATTTCTTCGACATGCGTGAGGCCAGCCCATAGCAGAAATGTGAACAGCAGCGCGCCGACGATACCGACAGAGATGCGCAGCGCGTTCGGCAACGCGGATTCTTCAAGTGCGATCGATTGGGTAAGATGTGCAGGCGCGTTTTGCGGGCGTGCAATTTCTTCCATGATCTTGCTGAGACGATCGAGCGCCTGTTTATGTCCAGACGTAATCTGCTCGCGCTGTTCGCGAAGCTTCTCCAAAGCGCTGGCCATCAACGTTTTCCCCTTAATGCCGTTAGAACCTGATCTGGCGGACCTGCATGCGTCATCTCGCCCTTGTCGAGGACGAGAAGCCTGTCGGCCAGAAGCATGTGGTCTTCGCGGTGCGTGACAAGAATGAGCGTGCACTTGCTACGCAGCTGCGCGAGAATATTTGTAAATGCCGCATCGTTATCGGCGCCAAGAGAGTGCGATGCCTCATCGAACAGCATGATCGGCGCTGTGCGCAGGTAAGCGCGCGCGAGATTGAGACGCTGCTGTAAAAGGAAAGGAATGCTCTGCGATTCATCGCTCATCACGGGCGTATCGAGACCCTGCGGAAGCGCCAGCACGTCTTCGAGCGCGCAGGCGGCGCGCAAGGCTTCAAGGCATGTCGGCTCGGACGCAGACGGATTGGCAAGGAGCAGGTTATCGCGCACACTGCCCGGAAACAGCTGTGCCGTCTGCGGCACATAAGCGATGCTCTGACGCAACGCGACGGGATCGAGCTGGCGAATATCGACGCCGTCAATGCGCACGCTACCGCCCTGCGGCTGATAAAGACCGAGCGCAAGTTTCAGGATACTCGATTTGCCGGAGCCGTTGCTGCCGCGAATGGCGATCATTTCGCCGGGCTTCGCTTCGAAGCTGACGCCGAGCAAGGCCGGATCGGATGTCTGGTTATAGCGCAACGTGACGCGGTGGAAAGAAACGCGGCCCTGCGTCGTGAAATTCACCGACGGCAGATTAGGATTATGCTCGACCGGCATCGCTAATACGCGCTGTACCTGATGCACCGTGCTACGCAACTGCTGGATGCGTGTGATAGACGAGCACAACATTTGCATCGGCGCCAGAATGCGCCAGACAAGCATCATCGAAGCGATCAGCGCGCCAGTGGTCAGCGCCTGATCGATTACCGCTGTGATTCCGAAACCGATCGTTGCGATGCCCCCGAGCGTCATCAACACATAGGAAACAACTTCGACAGCCTGCGCACTTAAAGAGGCACGGAAACTTGCAACCGATGCATTGGCCGATACTTGCCGCCAGCGCTCGAGCCAGACCTGCTCAAGACCATTCAGGCGAATGGCCCGCAGCTTCGAAGAAAATTCGAGCAGGAAATCATGACGCTGCGAAATCGCATTCGTCGCCGCGCGCGATCTTTCTTTCAAGACGCCGTTCGTCGTAACAAGCAAAACCGTATAGGCAACAAGAAGCGCAAGCGGAACAAGCGCCAGCCATCCGCCGATGACGGCCATCGCCACCAGATAAATCGCGATCAGCGGCATTTCGAACAGCAGCGTCGCAATCGGCCCGGTGAAAAATTCTCGTACGGATTCAAAATCGCGCAGGCGCGCAAGCTGTGACGAGACTGAGGCGCGCTCCGTAAATGATGTCGGCATGAAGAGTAGCTGCTGGAACACCGAACAGCTGACGAAATGATCGACGCGCGCACCGAAATAAGCGAGTTGCTTTGAGCGCCACTGCCGCAAGCCGATCTCGGCACACAGAGCCAGTATCGCGCCCGCGACCAGCATCAGAAGTCCGCTGGCCGAACTGCTGGCAATCACATGATCATAAATCGCCATGTTGTAATAGGTCGGCGCCAGCGCCAGCGCGCCAACCAGCAGGCTGCAAAAAAGAATATGCCGCAGCACGGGATGAAAACGTTTCGATGCCGCGCGCAAGGAGGGATTAGGATCAATAGCTTCGGCAGCAGGCACAGCCTGAAACAGCACGAGATCCATTGTCGCATTTGGTGCCGCGGCCTGATCCTGCGCGCTCGTCATCAAATGCGGCGTGCCCTGCGCGTCGAGCCAGATGGCAGGCAGCCAGCGCGCATCAAGCGCGCGCGGATTGCCGCGCCGCAACAGGCTGGAATAGCCGAGATGCACCATGATGCTGCGCAGCGCTTCAAGATCGACGGCATAAGCGCCGGCCGGAACAGCTTCATGAATGCTGCGCTCGGAGCCTTTCCAGCTTAGCGCCGTAAGCAGCGGCTGCAAAATTTCATTCCAGTTGTGGTTTGTCTGGATATCTTCGAAGAAATCTTCGAAACTTGCCGCGGAGGATGTGCTCATATCGCACCTCTCGCCAGCATAATCAGCTTTTGCACTTCGCCGGTTTCCGTTTCAGATAGTCTGCCTTCGTGAATATGATAGAAGCGGTCCGCAAAGCTCATCAGGTTCTGGTCGTGCGACACCATGATCAGGGTGGTGCGGCCTTTCATGCGGCCGATTATTTTAAAGAGGCGGTTGTAGCCTTCCTTATCGAGCGCGCGATCGGCATCATCAAACAGCAGGATGGCGGGTTTGTGGCGGAACACGCGCGCAAGCGCGATGCGTTGCTTAACGCCGGGCGGTACCGGGTCCGCCGCATTATCGGCAAGCATGGTTTCATAACCCGCCGGCAACAGGTCGACGATCTGGTCGAGACCAAGATCGCGCCCTGCAGCCTTGGCTTCCTCGATACTTTTTTCGTCATTCGCAAAACCGGTGATGTTTTCAAGGATCGTGCCTTTGAAAATCGTGCTCTGCTGCGGCAGGTAGCCGATATGCTTTTTCAGATCGCTCATCGAATAGAGTGAGGGATCGAAACCGTCGACGCGCAAAATGCCCTGCCCCGGCGCTAAAAGTCCTGCCATCATCTGCAGCAATGTCGATTTTCCGCTGCCCTTGTCGCCGCTGATGGCAATGACCTCGCCCTGTGCAACTTCGAATGTCACGTCCTGCAAGAACGACAGGCCGTATTTATAGGCAAAGCCCGCATGCCTTGCCGAAACGCGGCCTTCTGGCTGCGGAAGAGGATGTTCGGAACGGTCCTGCGCAGGCATTGTCAGCAGATCTTCGGCATGTTCGCCCGCAACCTGAAAATCCTGCATGCGCAGCCATGTGCCGAGAACGCGCTGCACAGGCTGCAAGGCGCGGCCTGCCAGAAGTGTGCACGCCGACAAACCGCCGACACTCAAGGAGCCGTTTAAAACAAGCAGGCTGCCGACCGTCACGGTCAGGATCAGCGAGAGCTGGCTGAAAGCAGAGCTGAGTGTCGATGCAAAGCCGCTCGACTGCGCGACCTGATAGCTGCCTCTGGTAATGAAATTCTGCTTGCCTTCAAAAAGACGCAGCAACAACGATTCCATGCCCAGCGCCTTCACGGTGTGAATGCCGTTCAGAATGGAAATGACGAAACTTGCCTTGCGGTCATCGGCCCTGCCGCGCGCTTCGATGGCAGCTTTCAGCCATGCGCCCGCCGCCTGCGAGAAAATCGCAAAAACGCCGAGCAGAATTATCGGGACAAGAACCAGTATGCCGCCGAGATAGGCAATCAGCAGCATGAACACACCGACGAAAGGCAGGTCGACAAGCGCGGTCAACATCTGGCCGCTGCTGAATTCGCGCAATTTTGAAAACGAATTGAAACGTTGCAAGTGCGTACCGACGCGCGATGCTTCGTATTCAGGCATGCTGGCGCGCGTCATGCGATCGAGACCGGCGCAATGCGAAGCATGTTCATGCGATGCGGCTGTCCAGCCCATCAGATAAGCCCGCGCCATGCGCAAGAAGGCGTCGATGACGAGCGCGACCAACACACCGCTCATCAAAAGAAACAATGTTCCATATGCCTGGCGCGGGATGATGCGGTCATAGACCTGCAGCATTAAAATCGGCACAGCCATCGACAAAATGTTCAGCATCAGGGCGATGCCAAGCTGCAAGGCCGGCGAAAGCTTGAATGCTGTTGAACGGTATGGTTCAGGCAGCGGCAAAGATGGCGCAAGCCAGCCGACAACCTTATCTGAAAGAATCCCCCTCGCCCCCATCAAACTCTATCCTGTTGTCCCCGTGTGAAACGTGTGCTCGAGATCTGCGTTCGAAGGCGCGGGTGCTTCCGAAACATGAACCGTGAAATCCTGATGCGCAGTTGCGACGCTTGCATTGCTTGTTTCCTGCGCGAACACATCGAGCATCAGGTGAAGATCGCCGGTGAACTGGCTCGGCGGCGTCAGTGTGACATTCGGCAGCTCGGCCGCTGTCAGCGTCCAGCTGCCATCATCATTATGAAGGCCCGCGGAAAGATGCACACCATCCGGCACGCCGCTGAGAACGACACTCAGTTTTTCGCTTCCGTCATTGTCTACCAAGGATGCACCGAGATTCAGGCCGATCGCCGTTCCGGAAACGCCGGAAACATTCGCAGCCGATGCGAACGGCGTATTCGCTACAGCTTCGATGTGCAGCGGGATCTGCGCCGTCGTGCTGGCTGTAGGGCCACTACTGCCTTCCTGCGATGTTGCGGTAATTGTCAATGTTGCGTCACCGCTCCAGTGCGCGGCGGGAATGAGTTGTACGCTGCCGACATTGGCCGGCGAAATGCTCCACGTGCCGTCGTGATTGTCGGTTGCGTTCGTCAGCGAGGCGCCGGTCGGCACGCCGGAAATCGTGAGCGCGCTGATATGTTCGGAACCGTCGGTGTCTTTCAGCGCAACGCCGAAGTTGAGCGTCAGGTTCGTGTCTTCCGTTCCCGATTGCGTGAGTGCGGAGATGATCGGTGCATCGGCAACAGGGTTGACGTGGATGTGACCCGTAGCCGTATTGATGGTTGAATCGCCTTCACGCTCTGTCGAAATCGCAACGACCGTGAATGTCGCATCGCCCGAGAAGTCAGCGGCCGGCTTGATGGTGAGGCTGGGAAGCGATGCGGTCGGAATCGTCCACGTGCCGTTGCCATTATCGATACCCATATTCGGCGTAAAACCTGCGGGCAGATCCTTGATCATGATCGTCAGCGTTTCGGAACCGTCAGTATCCGTCAGCGCGCTGCTGATCGAAATCGGGATGCCTGCGCTATCTTCATTGCCTGTCGCATTAGCCACACTTAACGTCGGCATGTCGGCAACGCCAAGAACATGAACCACTGTCGTCGCCAGCACCACCGTTGCCGTGATGCCGAGCACCGTGACGCGCGCGCCGATACCGATCGTGAAATCCTGGTCGCTGTTCGGCCCGGCAAACAGGCTGAGACCGGTGAGCTGCGAAGGCAGCAATGACCACGAACCGTCGGCATTGCGCGTACCTGCCGAAAGCGTCGCGCCTGTCGGCAGGCCGGTAAAGGTGAGCAGGTTGATACCGGCCGTGAGCGACAACAGGCCG
>JAZKID010000008.1:34583-43064 GCA_040385045.1 Pseudomonadota bacterium
CGCATCGACGAGGGGGATCGATGTGTCTTCAAGAACGACGAGACCGCCTGCACCGAGCAGCGAACCCAAATTCGTCGTGATACCTGCGGCAACACTGTTACCGATACCAAGAAGGCCGATACCGGCGCCAAGATTAAGCGTCAGTGTAAGCGGATTGCCGACACTGACGTTGAAAGCGGCGGCCGTGCTAGCAGCCGTGCTGCCGTCGCCGTCATGTGAAATCGCTTGCGCCGTCATGTAAACGCGGCCCTGGAAATTATAGGGTGAGACCATCGTCAATCCTGACAGCTGCGATTGTGTCAGCGTCCAGGTGTTGTTGCCGTTGTTGGAACCTGCCGTCAGCGAGAAGCCATCCGGTACGCCGCTGACAAGATAAGTAATGCTTTCGGAGCCGTCTGTATCGACACCCAGCGCACCGCCGATCGTCACGGGCGCCTGCGTGTTGACCGCGACAGCTGAATTGCTCGCCGAAACTGTCGGCGTATCGGCAACACCGAGCACGTTGACGAGCAGCGAACCCGAGGTGGTGGCAGTGCTGGCGCCATCGGTGCTTTTTGCCGTGACGGTCAGCGTGAAATCAGCATCGCTGTTGGCAGGCGGCGTGATTTTCAAATTGGCGAGTTGCGCCGATGTCAGCGTCCATGAACCGCCGCCATTGTTCGTGCCTGCCGACAATGTTGCGCCTGTCGGAACGCCGGTAACAGTAACAGAAAGCACTTCGGAACCGTCCGTATCTTTCAGCGCGCTCGTGATATTCAGCGCAATCTGCGTGTCTTCATTACCGGTCACAGTTGCAACCTTGAGCGTCGGCGCATCGGCGACAGGCAGCACGGTGACGGCGAGCGGCGCAGAGATTTTCGTGCTGCTGCCTTCGTTCTCGCTTGAGATGGCGTTGACGGTGAGATTCATCGTGCCACTGTAATCATGTGGCGGCGTGATCTTCAGCCCGCTGAGCTGCGCCGGTGTCAACGACCAGCGGCCGTTGCCGTCATAAAGACCGGCTGACAGCAGCGCGCCTGTCGGCAGGCCGGTGATGGTGATGCTGAGTTTTTCAGAATTATCCGTATCCGTCAGCGCGGCGCTGATGTTGAGTGAAATCTGCGCGTCTTCGTTGCCGCTGGCAGCTTGTACAGAAAGCGTCGGCGTATCGGCAACACCGCGTACCGTTACAGGCAGCGGCGCGGAATTGGTGGCCCAGGTGTTGTTCTCGACCGACATCGCGGTCACGGTCAGCGAGAAGGCGCCACTGAAATTGGCGAGCGGCGTTAAAGTGAGGCCGGACAGTTGCGCTGGTGTCAGCGTCCATGTGCCGTCCTGATTGTACGTGCCTGCCGAAAGCGTTGCGCCAGAAGGCACGCCGGCGATTTTGACCGACAAGGTTTCGGAACCATCCGTATCAGCCAACGCAGCGCTGATATTGAGCGCGATTGCGCTGTCTTCGTTTCCGCTGACAGCCTGAGTGACCAGCGACGGCATGGTGGCGACACCGGACACGGTTACCGGCAGGCTGCTGTTCGTCGTTGCCGTTGTTCCGTTTTCGGAAGACGTCGCCGTAATCGACAGATTACACGTGCCGCTTGCATGTGATGGTGGTGTGAATGTGAGACCGGACAACTGCGCCGATGTCAGCGTCCACGAACCGTTGCCGTTGTTCGTGCCTGACGAAAGTGTCGCGCCTGCAGGCATGCCCGCAATTGTGATAGAAAGTGTTTCGGAACCATCCGTATCGGCAAGCGCGGCGCTGACGTTCAGCGCAATCGCCGTATCTTCCGCACCGCTGACGGCATGGACTGAAAGCACCGGCGCATCCGCAAGACCGAGCACCGTCACAGGCAACGAGGCGCTGACATTGGCGGTCGTCCCATTTTCAGAGGATGTAGCGGTGATGCCGAGATTAAACGTACCGCTGTAATTCGCAGGCGGCATAATGCTAACATTCGACAATTGCGCTGCTGTCAATGTCCATGTGCCATTGCCGTTGTTTGTTCCGGCCGAAAGCGTTGCGCCTGACGGCACGCCAGAGACTATGACTGACAATGTCTCCGAGCCATCTGTATCGACAAGGGCCGCCGCAATATTCAGTGCTATCGGCGCATCTTCATTGCCGCTGACGCTATGAACGTTTAATGTCGGCGCATCGGCGACGCCGATGATGGTAACCGGTAGAGTAGCAACAACACTGGCTGTCGTATTGTTTTCTGCCGACGTTGCGGTCACACTCAGCGTAAATGTACCGCTATAGTTTGCAGGCGGCGTCAGCGTGACGGCGGATAGCTGCGCAGGCGTCAACGTCCATGTACCGTTGCCGTTGTTCGTTCCGGCCGAAAGCGTTGCACCTGCAGGCACACCAGCAATCATGACCGACAACGTTTCAGAACCGTCCGTATCGGCAAGGCCTGCACTGATATTGAGTGCAATCGCCGTATCTTCATTGCCGCTAATGGGATGGACTGAAAGCGTCGGTACATCGGCCATACCAAGGATAGTGACAGGCAGTGAAGCGTTGACGCTGGACGTCGTGTTGTTTTCGGCCGATGTCGCTGTGACACCAAGCGTGAATGAACCGCTGTAATTGGCAGGCGGCGTCAATGTCACATTTGAAACTTGTGCGGCGGTCAAAGTCCATGTGCCGTTGCCGTTATTTGTGCCTGCCGAAAGCGTTGCGCCGGTTGGCACGCCAGAAACTATGACTGACAATGTCTCCGAGCCATCTGTATCAACGAGAGCGGCAGCGATATTCAGCGCGATCGGCGCGTCTTCACTGCCGCTGATGGCATAGACAGACAAGGTGGGCGCCGTCGCGACACCCGCAACCGCGATCGGCAAAGCTGTCGATGCGCTGGCCGTCGAATTGTTTTCCGATGATGTCGCCGTAACGGTGAGCGTATAGTTTCCGCTTGCATGCGATGGCGGTGTGAAAGTCAGGCCGGAGAGTTGTGCAGGGTTAAGCGTCCATGTGCCATTGCCGTTATTGGTGCCAGCCGACAGCGCCGCACCTGTCGGCACGCCGGAAATTATCACCGACAGTGTTTCGGAACCATCCGTATCGGCAAGCGCGGCGCTGATGTTCAGCGCAATCGCCGTATCTTCACCGCCGCTGGCAGGAACAGCATTGACAACCGGCGTGGTTGCGACACCTGCAACAAGAACGGGTAATGTGCCGCTGGCCGACGCCTGCGTTCCGTTCTCGGATGACGTTGCCGTAATATTGAGCGTGTAGTTCCCACTCGCATGAGATGGCGGCGTAAAAGTCAGGCCGGACAATTGAGCCGATGTCAGTGTCCATGATCCGTCAGGATTATGTGTGCCCGCCGAAAGAGTGCCGCCAGCGGGAACGCCGGAAATTGTCACGAACAATGTTTCCGAGCCGTCCGTATCAACAAGAGCTGCCGCGACGTCCAGCGCAATCGCACTATCTTCATTGCCTTGCGCAGGTGAAACAGAAAGCGTCGGCATTGTCGCAACACCGGCGATATCGACGCCAAGCACGTTGTGCACTGTCGCCGTCGTACCGTTTTCGGACGAGGTTGCGGCAACGTCGAGCGCGAGATGCCCGCTCCAGTGCGATGGCGGCGTCAATGTCAGATTTGATAACTGGGCTGACGTCAGCGTCCATGATCCGTCAGGATTATGTGTGCCCGCCGAAAGTGTCGCGCCAGATGGAACGCCTGTGATTGTAACAGATAACGTTTCCGAACCATCGGTGTCGGCCAGCGCCGTGCTGATGTTGAGCGCCACCGGTGTATCTTCGCTTCCCGATGCGTTTGCGACATTCAAGAGAGGCGTCGTCGCGGAACCTGCAACCGCAACGGCAAGGTTTGACGAGGCCGTCGCGGTTGTGCCGTTTTCGGACGATGTCGCGGTGACGCCAAGCGTGTAATTTCCGCTCGCATGCGAAGGTGGCGTGAAAGTAAGACCGGACAACTGCGCAGGGTTAAGCGTCCATGTGCCGTTGCCGTTATTGGTACCGGCCGACAGAGCGCCGCCCGGAGGCACGCCGGAAATTGTCACACTTAAAGTTTCCGAACCATCCGTGTCTGCAAGTGCGGCATTGATATTGAGTGCAATCGCCGTGTCTTCGACACCGGCAGCACCTGCCACGTTCAGCACGGGTGTCGTTGCAACGCCGCTGACGACGACCGGCAGGCTGGCGCGCGTCAGCGCAACGCCGCCAATTTCATTCGCGCCCGCCGTCACTGTCAGATTGATCGTGCCGCTCCAGTGTTCGGGCGGCGTCAATGTCAGGCCGGACAATTGCGCAGGTGTCAGCGTCCACGCACCGTTACCGATATTTGTGCCAGCCGAAAGTGTTGCGCCAGCCGGTACGTTTTCAATCTTGATAGAGAGGCTTTCCGAACTGTCGGTATCTTCGAGTGCGGCATTGATATTGAGCCCGATCGCGCTGTCTTCATTGCCTGCCGCCGCCTGAACATTCAGATGCGGCGCGGTAGCGACGCCTGTTACGCTGACAGGTACAAGCACCGAGCTGCTGGCTGTCGTATTATTTTCCGACGAGATCGCCGTGACGGTTAGCGTGTAATTTCCGCTGGCATGCAGAGGCGGCGTGAGCGTAAGGCCGCTGAGCTGCTGCGGTGTCAGCGTCCATGTGCCGTCATTATTATTGGTACCTGTTGACAGCGTTGCGCCTGACGGCAGACCGGAAATGGTGACGCTTAAAGTTTCGGAACCGTCGGTATCAACCAGAGCAGCATTGATGCTGAGCGCAATCGCGCTGTCTTCATTACCCGTTGCAGGCGAAGCTGTGATAACCGGCGTTGTCGCGACACCGACAACGGACACGGCCAGTTGCGATGTTACCGACGCCTGCGTTCCGCTTTCAGATGATGTCGCCGTGATATCGAGCGTAAAATCGCCGCTCCAGTGTGAAGGCGGTGTGATTTTCAAATTCGACAGCTGCGACGCGCTCAATGTCCATGTGCCGTCATTATTGTTTGTACCCGCCGAAAGTGTTGCGCCCGTGGGTAAGCCGGAAATTGTCACGCTCAGCGTTTCGGATCCGTCCGTATCAACCAGCGCGGATGTAATATTGAGGGCGATTGCCGTATCTTCCGCGCCGCTCGCCGCCTGCACGGAAAGCATTGGCGTATCTGCCTCACCTGCAATCGTCACCGAAAGCAATGTCGTTGAACTGGCGGTCGAACCGTTTTCTGCCGATGTCGCGGTCACGCTCAGCGAGAAGGCGCCGCTCCAGTTGGCAGGTGGTGTAAGTGTAAGACCTGCGAGATCTTCCGGCGCCAGCGTCCATGACCCATCGGCATTCTGCGTACCGGCCGAAAGCACGGCACCGGCGGGCACATTCACGACATAAAGAGAGATGACTTCAGAGTCCGCATCGGCCGGTGCGGCGCCGATATTCAGCGCAATCGCATCGTCTTCCTGGCCGCTGGCGGACGACACCGAAATAATCGGCGGTGTTGCAAGACCGAGAATGACGACAGGTAGCGTGACCGAAGTACTGGCCGTCGTATTGTTTTCTGCGGAGACCGCCGTGACGGTGAGATCGAATACGCCGCTCCAGTGCGAGGGCGGAATTAATTCGAGACCGGAAAGCTGTGCAGGCTGCAGTGTCCATGTGCCGTTACTGTTTTGCGTACCCGCCGAAAGGACCGCGCCTTGCGGCACGCCCGAAACGATGACGCTCAGCGTTTCGGAGCCGTCTATGTCAACAAGTGAAGCATCGATATCGAGCGCAACATTGTTGCCTTCCGTGCTGTTGGCAGGATTGGTGTGAACGATCGGCGCGGTCGCTTCTCCCGCAATCGTCACCGACAGATCGGCGGATGCATTCGCGAATGTACCATTTTCGGATGATGTCGCGGTAACATGCAAATCTAAAGAACCGCTCCAGTGTTCCGGCGGCGTCAACGTCAGACCGGAAAGTTGCTGCGATGTCAGCGTCCATGTGCCGTTGTTGTTGATGCCCGCCGAAAGAACCGCGCCGGTTGGCACACCCGAAACGGTGACGGATAACGTTTCCGAATCTGTATCGGCCAGCGAAGCACCGATGTTCAGGGCGACCACATGATCTTCAATGCCCGATGCATTCGCAATCGACAGCATTGGCGTCGTTGCAACGCCTGCAACCGTTACGACAAGCGATGCGGCCGCATACGCATAAGTATTATTTTCGGAAGCGACGGCGGAGACAGCGAGATTGAGCGTGCCGCTCCAGTGTTCTGGCGGTGTGAGTGTCAGACCCGGCAATTGCGCAGGCGTCAGCGTCCACGAGCCGTCATTATTATGCACGCCCGCCGAGAGCACGGCGCCTTGCGGCAGGTTGAAAATCTGGATCGCCAGTGTTTCCGAACCATCGCTGTCAACGAGCGCAGATGTAATGTTGAGAGAGATCGCCGTATCTTCCGCGCCGGAAGCAGGTTGCACACTGAGTGTCGGCACGCTTGCAACACCTGAAATTTCGACAGGTAGCGTTGCAACTGTCGATGCCATCGTGCCGTTCTCGGCGGATGTCGCCATAACGGTGAGATTGAAATTACCACTGGCATGTTCCGGCAGGGCAAGCGTAAGACCGGACAATTGAGCAGATGTGAGTGTCCATGTGCCGTCATTATTCTTCGTTCCTGCAGACAGCACGGCATTTGCAGGCGCGCCGGAAATTGTCACACCGAGAGTTTCAGAACCATCCGTATCGGCAAGTGCGGCATTAATCGAAAGCGCAACAGGCACACCTTCGATGCCGGCAGCGGACGCAATATTCAGCGTGGGAACGGTCGCAACACCGGCAACCGCAACTGAAAGCTGCGCGGACACAGAAGACATCGTGTTATTTTCAGACGATGTCGCCGTGACGTTGAGATTGTAAAGTCCGCCGGCATGTTCAGGCGGTGTAAATGTCAGGCCCGCCAGCTGCGCAGCTGTCAAAGTCCATGTGCCGTTGCCATTATCATGGCCCGCCGACAAAATACCACCAGCCGGAATACCTGAAACAGTCACACTTAAAGTTTCGGAACCGTCCGTATCGACAAGCGATGCATTGATGCTCAGCGGGATTGCCGTATCTTCATTGCCGGATGCTGCCGACACCTGAAGCTGCGGCATCGTTGCAGAGCCAGCAACCGAGATGTTCAAGGCCGCATTGGCTATCTGCGTCGTGCCGTTCTCAGATGAAATGGCGCTGATCCCTAATGTGAAGCTCCCGCTGGCATGCGCTGGTGGTGTGAAGGTCAACCCGACGAGCTGTTGCGGTGTCAGCGTCCATGTGCCGTTGCCGCCCGGGACCCCGGACGACAATGTTGCACCTGCAGGCACACCGGAAATAAGAATACCAAGCGTTTCCGAGCCGTCCGTATCTGCCAGCACTGCATTGATGACGAGCGGAATCGCCGTGTCTTCAACGCCGACAGCCTGCTGGACAAAAAGGTTCGGCAGCGATGCAACACCTTCGACATTGACGCCGAGCGTTGCAATCGTGGAAGCAGTCGTATTGTTTTCGGACGATGTCGCCGTAACAGTGAGATTGAAATTGCCGCTCCAGTGCTCCGGCGGCGTGAGGGTGAGACCCGTAAGATCACCAACGCTCAGCGTCCACGACCCGTCATTATTTTTTGTACCGGAAGAAAGAACTGCGGCGTCTGGTACGCCGGTAATGGTGACGCTGAGGCTTTCGGAACCGTCCGTATCGATAAGCGCCGCGCCGATATTCAGAGCAATCGCCGTGTCTTCGAAACCCGCCGCCTGCCCGAGAGAAAGATCCGGCGCTGTTGCAACACCTTCGATAACAACCGGAAGATTGCTATGAGCTTCGGCCGTCATTGTGCCGTTAGACGAAACGGCCGAAATAGCGAGCGTGAACGTGCCGCTTTGGTAAGGCAGCAATTCGAGAGTCAAACCAGCGAGTTGATCAACGCCGAGCGTCCATGTGCCGTTACCGTTATCCGTACCTGCCGAAAGCACCGCACCGGAAGGCACACCGGAAATGACAATATGGGTCTCAACGCCGCTTTGCACTGTAACGCCGATGGAGAGAGCCAGCGGCTGATTTTCTTCGCCAAGACCTGCGCTGATTGAGATGACCGGTGCTGCGAGTTGCGGCGGATTCGGATTGGGATTCGGGTTTGGATCGCCGCCACCGCCTGTTGGAGGATTCGGATTAGAGTCTCCACCGCCCATCGGCGGATTGGAATCCATGCCGCCATCACCCATCGCCGGCGGGTTACTGTTTTCATCCATGCCGGCAGGAGCACGACCGCCCGAAGCTATTTGCTGCGCAAGACTACTTAAGTATTCTTCCTGCCCGCCACTAAAAGATGAAAGGCTGCCTGTAACATCTTGTGACGAAAAGTTACCGTCTGAGGATGCAAAATTTTCTGCGCTTGCCACGGAAGGCAGATCGCCAAGACTTGGGACGTTACCGCTTGACGTGATGTCATTCGTATTGATGTTATCGATAAGCGCGCGCTGCGAGGCATCAACAAGGCCCGCTGCCTGCAGCTTCTCGACAAG
>JAZKID010000009.1:0-29016 GCA_040385045.1 Pseudomonadota bacterium
GCAAGGGGCAAGGCAAACACAAAAATGTTTTCCAAACTATTGAATCGTGAATTGCCGAAAAAAGAACTTGCGCTATTGAAGTAGGCATCCTGACGCAACGTCATGAAACGCAAGAATTGACATAAAAAACATGCGAAGTAGATTGCAACACCAATAATTTTTTTAGCTCTACGCTCTCTTTATTCTCTTCAAGAAAAGAAAAAATCATGACATCGCATTCGCCTTTGCTTCCCGTTTACGCACGCAGCACGCTTGAATTCGAGCGCGGCGAAGGCGCACGTCTTTTTACCAAGGATGGCAAGGCTTATCTCGATTTCGCAGCGGGAATTGCCGTGAATGTTCTGGGTCATTGCCATCCAAAACTCGTGGCAGCATTGGAAAATCAGGCGGAAAAGCTCTGGCATGTCTCGAACCTCTATCGCGTCCCGGGACAAGAGCGCGTTGCCGCCAAATTGTGTGAATACACCTTCGCCGATCACGTGTTTTTTACCAACTCGGGCGTCGAAGCGATCGAATGCGCGATCAAGATGGCGCGCCGCTATCATTATAGCAAAGGTGACTCGCAACGTTTCCGCATCGTCACGATGGAGGGCGCCTTCCACGGCCGCACGCTGGCGGCCATCGCGGCGGGCGGACAGAAAAAATATCTGGAAGGCTTCGGTCCGAAGGTCGATGGCTTCGACCAGGTTCCTTTCGCGGATTTTGAAGCTCTGAAAAGTGCCATCACGGCGGAGACGGCTGCAATTTTGGTAGAACCCATTCAAGGTGAAGGTGGTATTCGCCCCTTCGAACCAGCGCAACTGCGTGAGCTGCGCAAAATTGCCGACGACCATGGCCTGTTACTGATCTTTGACGAAATCCAGTGCGGCATGGGCCGCACAGGCAAACTGTTCGCTTATGAATGGTGCGGGATCGAACCGGACATCATGGCTGTCGCAAAAGGCCTCGGCGGCGGCTTTCCGGTCGGCGCCTGCCTTGCAACGGAAAAAGCGTCATCCGGCATGGAAATCGGCGTGCACGGTACGACCTTCGGCGGCAACCCGCTGGCCATGGCCGTTGCGGAAGCCGTGCTGGATGTTGTGGCTGAAGACGCTTTTCTCAAGAACGTGCAGGATGTCGCCCTTTATGCACGGCAGAAACTTGCGGCCCTTCACGACAGCCATCCGCACCTCATCGAAGCCGTGCGTGGTCAGGGCCTCATTTTGGGCCTGAAACTGAAAATTCCGCCTGCCGAAATGGTTGAAGCCTTGCGTGCTGAAGCCCTTTTGACGGTCGGCGCAGGCGATAACGTACTGCGCATCCTGCCCCCTCTCACTATTAATAAAGCAGATGTGGATGAGGCCGTGGATGCGATCGACCGCGCCTGCAGTAAACTCGCGCACAAGGGTGCCGCGTAAAGAAAAGCGCGGAAAAGCCTTTCCGTCTGGCACTTCCGGCTTCTTTGCCCTATAGAACAGCTTGATTTCAACTGCGTTTCCTGCGGATTACAAGCATGACAAAAAACGACAAGAAGAATTACCGCAACCGCATGATCGGCGAGCACAAGCTGCATCCTGAAACGCTGATGATGAGCTACGGCTACGACCCGCAGCTTTCCGAAGGTGCGATCAAGCCGCCCCTGTTCCAGACTTCGACTTTCGCATTCAAGAACGCCGAGGCCGGCAAGGCGTTTTTCGAAATCCAGACGGGTAAACGCCAGCTCGGTGCGGACGAAAGCGCAGGCCTGATTTACTCGCGTTTCAACAACCCGAATGTGGAAATTCTCGAAAACCGGCTGGCATTATGGGATGACGCCGAAGACGCCGCCGTTTTCGCAAGCGGCATGGCCGCCATTTCGACCATTATTCTTGCCTTCGCGCGGCCCGGCGACGTGGTGGTTTATTCAAAACCGATTTATGGCGGCACCGACACGCTGATCCAGAATTTCTTTTCGCAACTCGGCATTCAAAGCGTGGGCCTGACCATTCCTTGCACGACAGAGGTTCTGCAAAAAACACTGAAGCAGGCTGCCAGCCTCGGGCCGGTTGCCGTCATCCTTCTCGAAACACCGGCAAACCCGACCAACGGGCTGATCGATATCGCCGAATGCCGCAAACTGGCCGATGCTCTGGACAATCATGGCAAACGTCCACTCATCGCCGTCGACAATACCCTGCTCGGCCCGCTCTGGCAGCATCCGCTGAAACATGGCGCCGATCTCAGTCTTTATTCGTTGACGAAATACGTTGGCGGGCATTCGGACATCGTCGCGGGCAGCTGTGCGGGTTCGCGCGTGCTGGTGTCGCAGGTGCGCAAGCTGCGCTCGGCGCTTGGCATGAACAGCGATTCACACAGTTGCTGGCTGCTGATGCGCTCATTGGAAACGTTGAAACTGCGCATGACGGCTGCAAGCGAAGGCGCGCGCAAGGTCGCGGAATATTTGCGCGGGCATGCGCAGGTCGAACGCGTGCATTATCTTGGGTTCCTTGAAAAGAACGATCCGCAATACGCTACCTTCCAGCGCCAGTGCCTGTCGCCGGGCTCGACATTCTCTTTCAATGTCAAAGGCGGCGAAACGGAAGCGTTTCAACTTCTGGACTCGCTACAGATCATCAAGCTGGCCGTCAGCCTTGGCGGCACCGAAACGCTGATTTCACATCCCGCCGCGATGACGCATTCAGGCATTCCAGCAGATGTGCGGCAGGCTATCGGCGTGACGCCAAACCTGCTGCGCATTTCAGTTGGTATTGAAAATCCAGAAGATCTGATTGCCGATCTCGAGCAGGGATTGAGGGCGATGTCGGCGCCGTCGCTTAAAAAAACGGCGGCAAGATAAAAATGAACGAGATTTCACCACGTGTCTGAAACGCCGATCCGCCCTGTCCGTGATGTTGCCGACAACACCGTTCTTCCTTTTCAGGTCGAAAGCCTCGACGTGCGCGGCCGCGTCGTGCGCCTCGGCGATGTGCTCGACCAGATTCTGGAACGGCACCACTATCCGCGCCCTGTCGCCGTGCTTCTGGCGCAACTCGTCACCCTCACCTGCCTGCTAGCGACGACGCTGAAAATGCAGGGCCGCTTCATCGCGCAAACGACAAGCGACGGGCCGATCAATATGCTTGTTGCAGATTATGAATCGCCCGATCGCATCCGTGCGTGCGCACGTTATGACGAAGAAAAACTGCAGGCGCTGATGAAAGCCAGCGCGCCAAGCTTTTCATCACTGCTCGGCGAAGGCCATTTCGCAATGACGATCGACCCCGGCAAGGCGCAAAACCGCTATCAGGGCATCGTCGTGCTGCAAGGTGAATCATTCGAAGACATCGCCGATAAATATTTCATGCAGTCGGAGCAGATCCCGACCATGGTGCGTCTTGCTGTCGGCGAAACAATGACGCCGTCCGATAACGGCTACAAATCGGCATGGCGCAGCGGCGGTTTCCTGATTCAGTTTTTACCGCACAGCCCGGAGCGCCAGCGCATGCGCGATTTTCCACCGGGCGATATTCCGCCCGACTGGGAAAGTGCAGATGAGGACGACGAAGAAGATGAGGACGATGCCTGGGTCAGCGCGCGCGCTTTAAGCGGCACGCTTGAGGATGCGGAGTTGATCGATCCCGAACTTTCGCCCGAACAGCTTCTCTACCGCCTTTTCCACGAAGAAGGCGTGAAAGTGTTCGACCCGCAGCCGATCAAAGAATTTTGCCGTTGCTCGGAAGACGGCATCGCGCGCATGCTGCGCCAGTTCTCGCCCGACGACCGCGCGCATATGGTGAAAGACGACCAAATTCATGTCATTTGCGAATTTTGTTCGCGGCAATATGATTTCACCATTCAGGACATTTCAGACGCATGAGGCGGCCATGACATTTCAAGCAGGCATTCTTTCCGACAGCGCCATCGAAGCGCTGATCGCCAGCGGCGCAGTGAAAATCGCCGTGCCTCTCGCCGAGGCGCAAATTCAGCCCGCCAGTCTCGATCTGCGGCTTGGTGAAAAGGCCTATCGCGTCCGCGCCAGTTTTTTGCCCGGGGCACGCCGCACGGTGGCGGAGCGCCTGAAAGACGTCACGCTGCATGAATTTGACATTACAAATGGCGCGGTGCTGGAAACGGGCTGCGTCTATATCGTGCCGTTGCTGGAAAGCTTCGCTTTGCCGAAAGATATTTCGGCGTCCACCAATCCGAAAAGCTCGACAGGCCGTCTCGATATTTTCACGCGCATCATCACTGACCGCGCGACCCGCTTCGACCAGCTCGACGCCGGTTACACCGGGCCGCTTTATGCCGAGATCAGCCCGTCGACGTTTCCGATCCTCGTGCGCACCGGTTCACGCCTTGCACAAATCCGTTTCCGCGCCGGCGAGCCGCGCCTCAATGACAATGAGCTGAAAGCGCTGCATGCGAAACATAAGCTTGTCGATCAGGATGATGCGATCCTCGTCGACGGTCTCGCTCTCTCTGTCGATCTCTCATCCTTCGATAATGACAACCTGATCGGCTACCGCGCCAAGCGGCATGCAGGGCTCATCGATGTCGACAAGCGCGGCGGCTACGAAGCATCTGATTTCTGGGAACCGATTTATGCGAGCAACGACAAGTCGCTCGTGCTCGACCCGCGCGCCTTTTACATCCTCGCCTCGAAAGAAGCGGTGCATGTGCCACCTGAAACAGCGGCTGAAATGGTGGCCTTCGACCCGCTGGTCGGCGAATTCCGCGTGCATTATGCCGGCTTTTTCGATCCCGGCTTCGGCCACAGTGCAGCGGGCGGTTCTGGCGCACGCGCGGTCCTTGAAGTGCGCTCCTACGAAGTGCCGTTCATCATCGAGCACGGACAGGTGATCGGCCGCCTCGTTTATGAACGCATGCGCGAATTGCCGAAGAAACTTTACGGTCAGGATCTGAAGTCCAACTATCAGGCACAAGGCCTGAAGCTGTCGAAGCACTTTTGCTAGAATCTGCCACCCAAAAACCTCTCTATATATAAAGAGTTGGTGTTTCAGGCCCGATTTTGCCCTGAAAATGGGCTTTTTTCGCAATTGAGGCTTGGATAAGTCAATAAAATAGGGGTTTTTTGACTGAATATGTGGAATATTTAGTTCCAGTATGTTGCGTAACTGAAATTCGCGTGTTCAAAAAAATTGCACTCTTTGCAAAGGAGAAAGTGTCACATGGCTACAACACCAGATAAGACAAAACAGAATACCGTCAGCCTCAAGCAGCTTGCTGCCGCTCTCGCGGAAGATCATGAGCTGTCCAAGAAGCAGTCGGAACTCATCCTCAACGACATGATCACAAAAGTGACGAAGGCCCTGAAAAAAGGCGACCGTATCCGTCTTCCAGGCCTCGGCATTCTCACGGTTCGCAAGCGCGCTGCCCGCATGGGCCGCAACCCTGCAACGGGTGAAACGATCAAGATCAAAGCCAGCAAGAAAGTTGCTTTCCGCGCTGCAAAAGAACTCAAGGAAGCGATCTAACGTTTCTGATTATCTTTCAAAAAAACGCCCGGTCGAAAGCCCGGGCGTTTTTTTGTTTAAATTGAATTGTTGGAGCGGGTAGTGGGAATCGAACCCACACAACAAGCTTGGGAAGCTCGTAGGCTACCACTACATCATACCCGCCTGCTTCTTTCTTAGCCGACATCAATCATCGGCAAAAATATCCTTGTTGGTATTTTCGGGAATGAAGAACAAAACCACGATGAAGCCCATAGCCGCGACAACAACAGGATACCATAGTCCGTAATAGACATTGCCGGTATGCACCGCCATGGCGAAGGCGGTCGCAGGCATCAACCCGCCGAACCAGCCGGCGCCAAGGTTATAGGGCAGCGCCATGGCCGTGTAGCGGATACGTGTCGGAAACAGTTCGACAAACGCAGCCGCAATCGGTGCGTAAGCCGCGGCAGCGATCAGCACCAGTAACGTCATGGCCGCGATCAGCTTCAACACCTGCGCGCGGAAGATGTCGAGAAAGCCAGAGACTTTCACCAGCCCCGTGTTACTTTCCTTAGCGACAGGATAGCCCGCCGCGCCAAGTGCCGTATCGACCGACTGGACGAAAGCGTTCGCCACCTTTTTCTTGTCGGCTTCATTCAACATTTTCAAGTCATAGGAAGCAATTTCCGTTTCACCGATACGGATCTTGGCAGGAACGGTGCCCGGCATATATTCGATGCGGTAGTTGACGGAATTCTTGGCCAGTTGCGTACGTGCGACATCGCAGGAATTTGTAAACTTGGCTGTGCCGACAGGATTGAACTGGAACGAGCAATCATTTTTATCTGCGAGCAGTATCACCTGAGCTGTTTCCTGTGCCGCATAAAGTTGCGGGTTCGCCGTTTCCGCAATAAATCGGAACAGCGGAAATAACGTGACAATCCCGACAGCATAAGCGAACAGAATTAATTTCTTCCGGCCGATCTTATCGGACAGGGCACCGAAGAAGACGAAGCCGCCTGCGCCCAAAATCAGCGCCCATGCAATCAGGATATTAATCGTGAAAGCATCGACCTGCACAATGTTTTTCAGGAACACCAGCATATAAATTTGCGCAGCATACCAGATGACCGTGTGGCCCGCGGCCAACCCTAAAAAACCGGCGAGAACATATTTCAGGTTTTTCCATTGACCGAATGCTTCCATGACAGGTGCCTGAGATTGCCTGCCGCTTTCTTTCAGCTTCTGAAAAGCAGGCGTTTCCTGCAGCTGCATGCGAACGTAAACCGAAATACCGAGCAGGAGGATCGAGAACAGGAACGGCACGCGCCAGCCCCAGTCTGCGAAGGCAACTTCACCGACATAGCTTCGCACAGCAATAATAATGAGAATTGACAGCAAAAGCCCGAGTGTCGCCGTCGTTTGAATCCATGATGTGAAAAAGCCACGACGGTTTTGCGGGGCATGCTCGGCCACATACGTTACTGCGCCGCCGTATTCACCGCCAAGGGCAAGCCCCTGCAAAATACGCAGCGTAATCAGGATAATCGGTGCCGCAACGCCAATGGTTGCGTAATTCGGCAGGAACCCGACAGCAAATGTCGAGATACCCATGATAAGAATGGTCACGAGAAAAGTATATTTACGCCCGACACTGTCGCCCAGGCGGCCAAAGATCAGCGCTCCAAGCGGACGCACAAGAAAACCGACGGCAAAAGCAAGAAGCGCAAAAACATTACGCGTCGTCTCAGGAAAGGCTGAAAAAAACTGGTCGCCGATAACAGTCGCAAGCGAGCCGTAAAGAAAAAAATCATACCATTCGAAAACCGTTCCTGCCGAAGAGGCGAGAATGACCTTCTTTTCCTCTTTGGTCATAGGCGCATAAGTTTTTTGCATCGCATTCTCCCTCTATTTTATTTTTTAACTTCGAATTTAGTCGTCGGCAAAAATATCCTTGCCGCTGGTTTCGGGAATGATCAGCAGCACCGAAATAAAGCTGATCGCAACAATGACGACGGGATACCACAGGCCGAAATAGATATTGCCGCTATGCGTGCTCATCGCGTAAGCGGCAGCAGGCATCAGCCCGCCAAACCAGCCTGTGCCGAGATTGTATGGAAACGACATGCCTGTGTAGCGGATGCGCGTCGGGAAAAGCTCCGCCATCGCGGCCGCAGCAGGCGCATAGGCCATTGCCGAGAAAACAACCATGATCGAGAGCACGATGATGATTTTCAGCGCCTGCGGATGGAGCATGTCGGCCGCCCTGCTGATTTTGACAATCTGCGTGTTCACTTGCTCTGGCGACGGATATCCAGCCGCATAAAGCGCGTCCGTAATATTTTTTGCAAAAGCACTGGAGACTTTCGGCGCTTCTTCCGGCGTCAGTTTCGTAACTTCGTAAGATACGATGTCCTTGCCGGCGATATGCACTTTTGCAGGAATGACGTTCGCCTCATAAACGACGTCATAATTGACTGAATTTTTTGTCAGCAACGCCTTGGCGACGTCGCAAGAACTTGTAAATTTCGACGTGCCCGCCGGATTGAACTGGAACGAGCAGTCCGACGGGTCAGCCGTCACGCGCACATGTGTCGCTTTTTGCGCGGCATCGAGCTGCGGGTTCGCCGTCTCGGTAATAAAGTGATAGGCGGGAAAGGTCGACACGGCGGCGAGAACAAAGCCCGTCAGAATGACAGGTTTTCTGCCGATACGGTCGGACAGTTTTCCGAAGAAGACATAGGCAAAAGAGCCGATGATCAGCGATGCCGCGACAAGCAGTGTCGATGTGAACATATCGACGCGCAGTACATTCTGTAAAAAGAACAGCGTGTAGAAATGCGCGGTATAAAAAATCACCGTCAGGCCTGACGCGATGCCGATAAACGTCGCAAAGGCATTTTTAAAATTGCGCCACTCGCCAAATGCTTCCATGATCGGCGCATTGCTCTGCCTGCCTTCTTCTTTGATTTTTCGAAAAGCCGGCGTTTCCGACATCTGCAAGCGGATATAGGCAGAAATGATCAGCAGCACGATCGAGAAAATAAACGGCAGGCGCCATCCCCATTCTTTAAATGCCTGTTCGCCGACAGACAGGCGCGCGACCATGATTACGACCAGCGACAGCAGGAAGCCCAGCGTCGCAGTTGAATTGATCCATGATGTGAAAGCACCGCGTTTATTATGCGGCGCATGTTCGGCGACATAGGCGACAGCTCCGCCATATTCACCGCCAAGCGCGAGCCCCTGAAAAATCCGCAGGCAGATGAGAATGATCGGCGCGGCTGCGCCGATAACGCCATAGCCGGGGAGAAAGCCGACAAGAAAAGTCGACACACCCATCAGCATGATCGTCATAAGAAAAGTATATTTCCGGCCGATCGTGTCTCCGAGGCGACCGAATACCAGCGCACCGAGCGGACGGACGAGAAAGCCCGCCGCAAAAGCCAGCAGCGCAAAAATATTTCGTGTCGCTTCGGGGAAAGACGAAAAGAACTGGTCGCCGATCATGGCGGCGAGCGAGCCATAGAGGAAAAAATCATACCATTCGAAAACGGTGCCGGCAGAAGAAGCGATGATGACCTTTTTCTCTTCACGCGTCATACCGCGTGCTTGTGTCTCTTTTGCCATCGTCCAACCCCTTTATAAAATTTCCAAGGATTTTATGGGAATGCTATCGACAAGGCAAGACAAGCTTCAGAGGGGTTTACGCCTCTGCTGGGCTTCGAAAGTGAGCGCGGGGCGGCGCATGGCAGGTTTTTGAACAGGCTGGCGATTTCGCCGGAAAGCTTGGAAAATTCTTGAGCCATTTTTTTGCACCTGCCGCCCCAGATGCTCCGTCTTGCACCAGTGGTAAGGCGCGCTCAAAAGACGGAAGAGCGCGAGATAGGCGGCAACCGACACGAGCAGCCAGTAGATCCAAACCGTGCAGAGTGACCAGAGATCGAACTTCTGCTTCGAGCGTCGTGCGCCTTTGTAAATATGCAGTAGCGGAAAAATGTTCCCGCCGACAAAAGCTGCCAGCGAGACGCCGAAGACGCTCGCGCCGAAAATGTCGCGTGCGAAAGGATTAAAATCGAAAAGAGCACTGGCTATGAAGACGCTCAAGAAAACCGGGTACGCAAAAGCCGATAAAAGGCTGACGCCCAGCGTCGCAATCAGGGCCCATGTTTTCATAAACCCAAGTTCGCGCAACAATGTAACGGGTTGTGAAAAATGCACAGTGAACGTCTGCATCCAGCCTTTCTGCCAGCGCAGGCGCTGCTGTAGCCAGTTCTGCAGTGTGATCGGCGCTTCTTCCTCGGTCGGCAGATGAAGCGTGCCGATATGATAACCTGCCCGCGCAATACGCACGCCGAGGTCTGCATCTTCCGTGACGTTCCACGGATCCCATCCGCCGATTTTTCTTAAAACATGCGTACGAAAATAATTCGACGTGCCGCCAAGAAGAACAGGCAGGCCATGTTTTGCAAGCGAAGGCAGAAAAACATTGAAGAGCGCAGCATATTCAAGAGCGAACTGGCGTGACAGCCACGAGCGGCCGGCATTGTCGATGCGCAGCTCCGCCTGCAGGCAGGCAAGCTGCTCGCCGCCGTCATGCAAATGCGCGGCAGCTTCACGTAATTGGCGCGGGTGCGGAACATCCTCTGCATCGAAAATCGTTACCATCTCTCCGCGCGCAAAATTGAGGCCCACCTGCAAGGCGCGCGGCTTGGTCTGCGGTTTTCCCCGCGGCAGGGAAATGACCTGATAATGCGGCGGCAATCTTTCGGCCTGAAGGGCTTGCCATGTTGCCTTGTCTTCATCCTCGACAAGAAAAAGAATATCGAGCTTGGCGCGCGGATAATCGAGTTTGTCGAGCGCGGCGACAAGCTGCGGCACCATCCGCGCTTCACGGTAGAGCGGTACCAGCACGCTGCAGACCGGCAGGTCATGATCCGAAATGCGGAGGTGAGTTTTTTTCGGCAACACATCGGCATAAGCCTGGATGCGATAAAAGCACGATGACAGGTAAAGCACGGCGCCAAGTGCGCCGATCACCGACGCATAAAAACCTGCCGGATGGAAAACAGCCGAGACGACGGACATCGTCATCAATGCAAAAAGTACAAAAAATGTTTTATAGGAACGGCGCGCGCTATCTTTCGGGCGCTGCCTTTGCAGCATATGAACGGAATGCGACAGTACGGCTTTTGCGCAGTTTTTGAGCAAGGCCTCCCGCAAGGCGCCCGGCGTTGTCAGCAGCAGGCGTTCTTTCAAGGCAGGGTTGCTTTTCAGCCGATCGATCAGCAGCACCACATCTTTTCCATATGGCGCGATCAGGAAAAGATGTTGCCGGTTCTTCTTGACGGGCACGATACCTGCACGGCAGGCAAGGCCGAGATCTTTCAAAGAAAGATTTTGTGCGAATTCGATACCTGCGTCCGGCACAACCGTAAAAGAAAGGCTGCACACTTTCGCCAGCGCCGCATAATATAAGTTTTCACCGACAATCTCATTGGCAAGAAGCTGCTGGTGAGCCTCGACGCCCGCAAAGCGCGCCTCTTGTGCAAGACGGATGAGCTTTTCGGCAGGGAAGCCCTGCGCGGCAAGAAAAGCAATGTCGGGGGATAATAACAGTTTTGGCACGCCGCACTCATGAAATCCGCTGCATCTCTATGGCGCGCAGCCTCAAAAAAGACTAGAGAAAACTCGATGTTGGCGCGCCTGAAATCGATGTTTTTGAAGAAAAATGCAGGCCTCGACCTGCTGGCTGGCCTCATCTTCGTGTTTGCCTCCATGCCATGCGCCGTGGCGCAGGAAACACCCGCGCCTGCAGCCGCACAGCAAGCTCAGGACGAAAGCGTGACCATTCCCGGTTTCTGGGACCCGAAACGGCGCATTGAAAAGCCGTCGAGCGAGGGTATCGCCGTTCGTTTTCTCACCTCGCCGGATTATCCGCCGTTCAATTATCTGAATGCACAGGGCGAGCTTGTCGGCTTCAACATCGATCTTGCCAAGGCGCTTTGCAAGGAACTCGAAATCACCTGTACGATTCAGGGCCGCGCGTGGGAGACATTATTACCTGCGCTGAAAGAAAGCCTCGGCGACGCGGTGATCTCCGGCTTCGCATCGACCGATGCGCTTCGTAAAGAAGCGGACATGACGGATATTTATTTCAAAACACCTGCGCGCTTTCTTGGCCAGCGCAGCACGACGATGAGCTCTACCGCGCCTGAAGATTTCAAAGGCAAAAGCATCGGCGTGATGAAAAATTCGACGCATGCCGCTTTCCTCGATTTTTATTACGACAGCGCCAAGATCGTCCGCTTCGATGACCTGCGCGCACTGGAAGCGGCGCTGAAAGGCAAAACCGTCGACGCGGTCTTCGGCGACGGCGTCAAACTGTCGCTGTGGCTGAACAATGAGTCATCCGCCAATTGTTGCGACTTCAAGGGCGGGCCTTATCTCGAGAGCCGCTTCTTCGGTGAAGGGCAGGTCGTTGCCGTACGCAAGGGACAAAACCAGTTGCGCCGCCTGTTCAATTTCGGCCTGCAGCGGCTTTATGAAAAAGGTACCTATGCCGAATTGTACCTGAAATGGTTTCCGGTGAGCGTGTTTTGATATCGGCCAAAACCGATCAATGATGAGCACTAAACGGACTTTTGTTTTTCGACGTCTTTGTCTTTTTCGGGTTTCGGCTGCGGCCTTGGCCTGAACAGAGGCATATCCTCATCTTTACGACCCAAAATTCCATAGCCGTCCAATTCAGCCTCCGGCGGCCTACGGCCATTCTGCGACGCGCCTTGGGCATATTTTTCATGCAAAGCCAGCAGTTGCGTATAGCTTGCGCCTTTGGGATATTGCTGGAGCAAGCTTTCGTTAAGAAGATTATTTTCAACGAAACGTTCAAAAGATTTCGTATCGAGCCCTAACAAAGGAGTCATTGTTTCGTTTTTTATTGCATCTTCCCATTCCTTGACGGTGATGATGCGGTCCAACTTTCTGTTTTTGTCCAGTATCTTGAAACCTTCCGGCAAATCCATGTAACTCGTGTCCTGAAAGCTCCCCAGCGGGACGATGCTGTTCGCGGTCAGCATTTCCGCATACATTTTCGCACGGTCTTCTTTGTAGTTTTCACCGTCCCGTTCTTTTATATCCCGCATAATTTGGCGGCGGGTCACCGCCGTCCCGCGAGGATATTTAAAGGTATAGGTGCCTCCCCGGCCATCGCTGACGTTGATGACATTATAATCCGGCCCGCCTTCGGCCATGATGATATTATCGTCCTCTTCGCCGGGTTTTCTCATGGCTTTCTTAAGCGCGCGAATTTCCGGCGAGTCTTCATCCGTCACTTTTTCCAGTGGCTTTTCTTTTTCAAGAGGATTTTCCAACGTCGCGAAAAGTCCCGCCGCTTTCGCCTGCGCCCATGTCATGTAAAAACTTTTGACTCCCGCGGCATCGTCGAACAATTTCATAAAATAAGATTTGGATATGATTTTACTCACGGGGCTAAGGCCCGGCGGTATTTTTAAAAAAAGATCATTGTCCGCCCGCAGGCTTGACGCCTCCGGAAGCCCGGATGCGTGCGTAATGAATTGCCTGTCTTTCGTGGCGGGATTTCGTGTATAAAAATCCGTCGGCGGAACGTCTTCGAGTACTCCGTTTACCCTAGCATATTGATCATACAGATCGGCCCATCTTTCGCGCATGATGATATAGCCGCCATTTTTAAGCTCAGGGAACTCGCACGGCGTTTCTTCTTTTTTATCGCAAGGCTCGATAAGACGTGCCAAACCTGTAAAGCCTTGCGGCGGAAGGTCGGCAAAACGGGCTTTAAATTCAGGCGTCGAAGAAAGTATGGCAGTCATAAAATGTTCCTTTTCTGACGTATTATCTTATCTTGACGCTTTGAAAAAGCCCCGTTTCCGATTAGATAAATTTTATGTCCCAATCCGATCCGAATTTTCTATCGCTAGTTGAAACCGCCAAAGCCTGGCCTTTCGAGGAAGCGCGCAAGCTTCTGAAGCGCCTCGAGCGCGCGCCAAAAGACGAAGTGATTTTCGAAACCGGCTACGGCCCCTCAGGTCTGCCGCACATCGGCACGTTCGGCGAAGTGGCGCGCACGAGCATGGTGCGGCATGCGTTTCGCATCCTGACTGATGATAAAATCAAGACACGGCTGATTTGCTTTTCGGATGACATGGATGGCCTTCGCAAGGTGCCGACCAATATTCCGAACCAGGAAATGGTGACGCAGCATCTGGGCAAGCCGCTGACAAAAATTCCCGACCCCTTCGGCACGCATGACAGTTTCGGCGCGCACAATAATGCGATGCTGCGCTCGTTTCTCGACCAGTTCGGTTTTCAATACGAATTCCTGAGCGCGACCGATTGCTACACCTCCGGCCGTTTCGATCAAACGCTGCTGACGGTTCTTGAACGCTATGACGCAGTGATGGAGATCATGCTGCCGTCTCTCGGTGACGAGAGGCAACAAAGCTATTCACCCTTCCTCCCGATCGATGAAAAAACCGGCATCGTGCTTCAGGTGAAAATTCTCGAGCGTGACGCTAAAAAAGGTATGATCGTTTACGAGCATCCCGATACGAAGGAGAAAATCGAAACGCCGGTGACCGGCGGGCGATGCAAGCTGCAGTGGAAGCCGGACTGGGCGATGCGCTGGACGGCTCTCGGTGTCGATTATGAAATGGCCGGCAAGGACCTGATCGACAGCGTCACGCTGTCATCGAAAATCTGCAAGGCGATTGGCGGCAACCCGCCGGAAGGTTTCAATTACGAGCTGTTCCTCGACGAGGAAGGCAAGAAAATTTCGAAATCAAAGGGCAACGGAATCACCATTGAGGAATGGCTGCGCTATGCCTCGCCGGAAAGCCTGTCGCTGTTCATGTACCGCGAACCGAAAACAGCGAAGCGCCTGCATTTTGACGTTATCCCGAAACATGTCGACGAGTATGAGCAGTTTCTCGGCGCGTTTCCGAAACAGGAAATCAAAGAACAGCTCGGCAATCCCGTCTGGCACATCCACGCCGGAAAACCGGATGCCGTGCCCCTGCCCGTCAACTTCGCGATGCTGCTCAACCTCGTCTCGGCGTCAAATGCCGAAAACGCGGAAACACTCTGGGGTTTCATCGCGACTTATATGCCGGGCGTGACGCCGCAATCGCATCCGCGCCTCAATGATTTCGTCGGCTATGCGTTGCGCTATTATCAGGATTTCGTTTTACCGGCGAAAAAATTCCGTGCTGCGAACAGCGGCGAGCATGCGGCGTTGAAAGACCTGCGCGATACGCTGGCAGCACTGCCTGAAAGTGCGGGCGCCGATGAGATCCAGACAGCAATCTATAATGTCGGACGCCGTGAGCCTTATACGAAGCCGATGAAAGACGGCTCCGTCGGTGTTTCGCTCGACTGGTTCAACATGCTGTATCAGGTTCTGCTGGGGCAGGAAAAAGGACCGCGTTTTGGTACCTTCGTCGCGCTTTACGGGATCAAGAATACGATTGCGCTGATCAACGACACCTTGCTGCGCGACGCCGCCTGATTTTCAGATTTACTGGTTTTTGTCCCGCTTGCGCATCAGCTCGTCGCGATAGGATTCTTTTTCCGGCGCGGCAGGCTGCGGCTGTTGCGCATAATTGTAAGGCGGCGGCGCGGCCGGCACATAGCTCTGGCCGTAATAAGGCTGCTGCGGATTGCCTGACGCGGCAAACGGCTGCTGGTTTGGATATCCCTGCTGTGGATAGCCCGGTGTTGCCGCTGCAAACGGCACATTAGCCGCATTCGGCGCGGCAGGCGCGGCGGCAACATTGGCGCCGTCCGGTTGTGGATTGCCGCCACCGCGGATATCCGACCATGTATTCTGCTGCGCCAGCATCTGCCGCAGGTTGGCGACATTCGCCTTGGCTTCCGTTTCGGATAAATCTTTTGAAGCGATCCGCTCGGCATCGGCAAAACGGCCCTGCAGACCGACGATCAACGCCATGTTCTGGCGCACGCGCGCATCAGCGCCCGGATGCTGCGCCGCCTGATTGATCGCACGTTCTGCGGACGCAATCTCACCCGTCAGCGCATAAGACAGCGCGAGGTTAGAAAGAACAGAAGGCTCGTTCGGCGCGAGACGTAGCGCCGTCTGGTAATATTTGCGTGCATCGACCGGGCGGCCCATCTGGTCGAGAACCGCACCCTGCGCCGAGAGAACGCGCCAGTTCGGGCGGTCCGGCGTATGCGCCTGCTGGAACATGTTGAGCGCTTCATCATACTGGCCGTTGGCCGCAAGCGCATTGCCAAGCGCGCCTTTCAGGCTGATGTCGCGCGGATTGGCGAGAACGGACCGCTGCAGCACGGCGATCGCCTGCGCGTTCTGGTCAGACGCGATCAGCGCGCGCGAATAAGCGTAGCTTGCTTCGGTGCTGTTAGGATTGGTGCGATATTTTTCACCCCAGTAACCAAGGGCATTTTGCAAATCGCCGCCTTGCTGCGGTGCCGAGGTTGCGAACTGCTGGTCTTTTGTTGACGAACACGCAGCCATTACCAGCGCCGTTACAGACATGCCGATGATGACGGCAAAGCGTAAAGGGCGTGAGGAGCTGTTCGTCGAAACAAAGGACATTCACAAAATCTCGCACAAATTCCCGGATTTATTTTTGCTGATTGCGTTTGCGGATCAGCTCGTCGCGGTAAGATTCTTTTTCAGGCGCCAGCGGCTGCGGGGCTGCATAGCCGTATGGAACGCCATTCTGCCCGTAAGCCCCCGGAGGCGCCCATGACGATGTGGCGAAAGCCTGGTTGGGGGCCTGGTTCGGGTATGGCTGTGCATAGCCCTGCTGCTGTTGCGGATATGGCTGGGCATAACCCTGCTGCGGGTAGCCTTGCTGTTGCGGATATTGTGGCGGATAGCCGGGGGCCGTCGCTGCGAACGGCACATTGCCGCCCTGCTGATAGGCTGGCGCGGATGTTGCGAACTGGTTGTCCTTGGTGGATGAGCAGGCGCTCATCAGAAGCGCCATGACGGAAGCACCCGCCAGAACGACGAGGCGAACATGACGCGGGGAAGAAGATGCGGAAGGAAGTGACATGGGCAAACCTCAAAAAATGCGAATCGTGGCCTATTCCCTTTAGGAATAAAAAATTAACCCTAATGCCACGTTAATTTTTGGAGACGTCCGATCACTTTTGTCATTTGCTTTGTAAAATAAAGACGTTAGAACATTCGCGGGTTTTAAAAAAAGGGACGAGTCATGGGCGTGTCTGACTGTATCCAGCCAGAGAATCGGCGCGGCGATGCGATTCCGGTTCATTGCCTTGACCCGTCCGACCTGCCGGCCTTCATCAAAAAGCTTTCCAGAACGCACCAGAACACGGTCACGGCTGCGAGCTTCAAGGCGCAGGCTGGCATGCATCTCTGCCTCGCCAGCGAGCGCGGCACAGACATGGTGCTGTTCGGACTTGGCGAAGAAGGCAGCGCTGAGCGCACGCCTTTTTTGCCCGGCAAGCTTGCCTCCCTCCTCGCTGACGGCCGCTATTTTTTCGCGACGAAACCGGATGATGCGCGGCTCGCCGCCCTGAGTTTTGTGCTCGAACGCTACCGCTTTAACCGCTATCGCCCGAAAGCAAAAACCAACACGTCTATTCTTACATATGGCGGTAAGGATGAATGCGGCGAGATTTTGCAACTTGCCGAAGCGACCTGTCTCGCGCGCGATCTTATCAACACGCCTGCCAACGATATGGGGCCGCAAGAGCTCAGCGATGCGGTAAGGACTGTTGCCAAGAAATTTGGCGCAACATGCAAAACCATCGGCGGCAAAATTCTGGAAAAAGATTTTCCGCTGATTCATGCCGTCGGCAAAGGCTCCGACCGCGCGCCCTGCCTCATCGATATGACATGGGGAAAACCGTCGCATCCGAAGGTAACGCTGGTCGGCAAGGGTGTCGTGTTCGATACGGGCGGACTCGATATCAAACCGTCGTCGAACATGATCCTGATGAAAAAAGATATGGGCGGCGCGGCCTGCACACTCGCGCTCGCCCAACTCATCATGTCGGCAAAGCTGCCGGTGCGATTGCGCCTGCTGATTCCCGCCGCTGAAAATTCGATTTCGGGAAACAGTTTCCGCCCCAGCGATGTGGTCACCAGTCGTAAAGGCATCAGCGTCGAGGTCGGCAATACCGATGCTGAGGGGCGGCTTGTGCTCGCCGATGCGCTGACCTATGCGAGCGAGGAAAAACCCGGACTCGTCATCGACATGGCAACGTTAACAGGTGCGGCACGCGTGGCACTTGGGCCCGATCTGCCGCCCTATTTCACCGATGACGACAAACTCGCGCGCGACATCGATGCCGCAGCAGCACAGCAACATGACCCGTTGTGGCGGCTACCGCTTTACCGCCGCTATGCCTCTTCCCTCAAATCGAAAACGGCCGAGCTTTCGAATGTCGGCACCAGTTCGTTTGCCGGTGCGATTATCGCGGCACTTTTCCTTGCTGAATTTGTCGACGCGCCGAGCTGGCTTCATGTTGACGTTTATGGATGGAATCCGTCACACTTGCCGGGCCGTCCGGAAGGCGGCGAAGCGCAGGCGGTCAGAACACTATTTGCCGTGCTTCAGAAACGTTACAGAAAATAAGGGTTCGTTTTTGTGAGCGCAGAAAAAATCTACCAGATTCATGAAACCGTGGCGAATGTGTACCGCGCCGCGCGGCCGGATGCGCCGCTCGATACGCAGGTGCTTTACGGAGAGCGCGTCGAGCATGTCGGCACCGAGAACGACTGGGCACGCGTGCGCTTGTTGCGTGACGATTATATAGGCTTCATGCCCATAAACCTGCTGAAGCAGGATATTTTCGAGCCGACACACCGCGTCATCGTACCGCGCACGCTGATTTTCGCGAAACCCGACCTGAAGACACCGCCCGTCGGCGCGCTGACCATGGCTGCCGAAGTGCGTATCATCGACGAGGACGGAAAATTCTCGCGGCTGTCGAATGGCGGCTTTGCCTTTACGCAGCATTTTCGCCCGCTGAGTTTCAAAGCGACCGATTTCGTTGCCGTGGCCGAACAGTTCCTGCATGCGCCTTATCTGTGGGGCGGCCGCTCGGTTCTCGGTATCGACTGCTCCGGCCTTGTGCAGACGAGCCTGCTGATGGCGGGACAGCGCGTGCCGCGCGATTCCGGCCCACAGGAAAAAGCGCTGGGCGAACCCCTGCCGCAAAAAATTTCTTATGAAGATATCCAGCGCGGCGATCTTTTGTTCTGGCCCGGCCATGTCGCGATCGCGCGCGGTTACGGCACGATGATCCACGCAACAGCGCATGTGATGCAGGTAACGATTGAATCGATCAATAAGGCCTGCGAGCGCATTCTTGAAGACGGCACGCGCCTCAGCTGCATCAAGCGGCTGTAATTACTGCTTCACCGCAACGGTCTCGACTGCCTCGATCTTGAAAGCGGCAGCCATAAGCGCTTTTGTATAATCGGATTGCGGATTTTCGAATACGTCTTTTGCCGTGCCCTGCTCCACCACCTGCCCGTCGCGCATGACGATGACGTCGTTTGCAAGCGCCTTGATCACTTTGAGGTCATGGCTGATAAACAAATAGGCCAGCCCGTGTTTTCGCTGCAACTCGCGCAGCAGGTCGACGATTTGTGCCTGCACGCTCATGTCGAGCGCGGAGGTCGGTTCATCCAGCACGATGAATTTTGGCTCGAGAACGATCGCGCGCGCGATCGCGATGCGCTGGCGCTGCCCGCCGGAAAATTCATGCGGATAGCGGGTCAGCATGTCCGGCTCCAGCCCGACATCTTTCAGCGCTTGTATGACGCGTTCGCGGCGTTGTTCGTGTGTCAGCTGGCGCTCATGAATGTTGAGACCCTCGCCGACAATATCGGCCACCGACATGCGCGGGCTCAAAGATCCGTACGGGTCCTGAAAAACGACCTGCATATCGCCGCGCAGATTGCGCAGGGCTTCGCGGTCGAGATGCGCAATATCCTTGCCGAGAAAAACCGTGCGCCCTTGCGAGGAAATCAGCCGCAGCAGCGCGAGGCCGAGCGTCGTTTTGCCGGAACCGGATTCGCCGACAACGCCCAATGTCTGTCCTTCGCGCACTTTAAGATCGATGCCGTCGACAGCCTTGATGTAGCCGACAGTTTTTCGAAACAGGCCTTGCTTGATCGGGAACCAGACCTTGATGTTCGCACCCTCGACAATGACAGGCGCCTGATGGTCGGCGAGCGGCGGGGCGCCTTTCGGTTCAGCGGCGAGAAGAAGTTTTGTGTAATCGTGTTGCGGGTTCTTGAAAACGGTTTCAACCGCCCCGCTTTCGACAATCCTGCCGCGCTTCATGACACAGACGCGATCGGCAAATTTGCGCACGATGCCAAGATCATGCGTGATGAATAAAATCGCCATGCCGTGTTTTTGCTGCAGCTCTTTCAGCAGTTTCAAAATCTGCGCCTGTACGGTGACATCAAGCGCGGTCGTCGGCTCGTCGGCGATGAGAAGATCGGGATTATTGGCAAGCGCCATGGCGATCATCACGCGCTGGCGCTGCCCGCCGGACAGCTGGTGCGGATAACTCGACAGACGCTGTTCCGCGTTGCGAATGCCGACCTGGTTGAAAAGCTCCAGCACGCGCGCGCGGACTGCCTTGCCGGAAACAGGATTGTGAATCTGGATAATTTCGGCAACCTGTTTTTCAATCGTGTGCAACGGGTTCAGCGAGCTCATCGGCTCCTGAAACACCATCGTGATGTCGTTGCCGCGATAATGCCGCAACGTTTTATCGTTCGCGTGCAACAGGTCTTTGCCCTTGAACCAGATTTCGCCGGACGGGTGCGAAGCGGCTGGATAAGGCAACAAACGCGGGATCGACAGCGCTGTCACCGATTTTCCGGAACCGGATTCGCCGACCAGCGCCAGCGTCTCGCCTTTCTTCAGCTGAAACGAAATATTTTCAGCAGCAAGCAGCGTGCCTTTTTCTGTCCGGAAAGCAACGGAGAGATTTTTGACATCTAGAAGCTGTGGTTCGGTTTCGCTCATGTTTTAATTCTCGAATGCCTTGCGCGGGTCAAAGGCGTCGCGCACCGCCTCGCCGACGAATACCAAAAGGGACAGCATCAGCGCAATGATGCAAAAGCCGGAAATGCCAAGCCACGGAGCCTGCAGGTTTTCCTTGCCCTGCGCCAGCAGCTCGCCAAGAGACGGCGAGCCGGGCGGCAAGCCGAAGCCAAGGAAATCGAGCGATGTCAGCGTCGTGATCGAGCCACTGAGAATAAACGGCATCATCGTCAGCGTGGCGACCATCGCATTCGGCAATACATGATGCACGATAATCTTGAAATTCGACACGCCAAGCGCCATGGCCGCGCGCACATATTCGAAATTACGCGCACGCAAGAATTCGGTGCGCACCACGCTGACCAGCACTACCCATGAAAACAGCAGCAGGATACCGAGCAGGATCCAGAATGAGGGTTCGATCACCGCAGCGATAATGATCAGCAAATAAAGCGAAGGTATGGAATTCCAGATTTCGATAAAGCGCTGGAACAGAAGATCGATCCAGCCGCCGAAATAACCTTGAACCGCCCCAGCAGCGACGCCGACGATCGAAGAGAGGATCGTCAGGATAAGGCCGAACAGGACGGAGATACGGAAGCCATACACCATCCGCGCGACGACATCGCGGCCCTGATCATCCGTGCCAAGCCAGTTCCAGTTGCCCATTTCGCAATCGAGCGGGCGCTGCGAAGGAAGTGTGGCGCTGCAATCCGGCGTTTCACTTTTTGCCCATGTGGGTAGGGCCGGGAACGGCCCCCCTTCGGAACGGACCGTTTTATAAGAATAGCGGATCATAGGCCAGACGATCCAGCCATTCAGCGCAATTTCGTCACGGATGACCGGATCGCGATAATCAGTAACGGCCAGAAAGCCGCCGAATTTTTCTTCCGGGTAATCAATGACCGACGGAAACAGCAGCTCACCTTTATAATAGGCAAGCAACGGGCGATCATTGACGATCAGTTCCGCAAACAGGCTGATGACAAGCAGGCTCAAAAAAATCCAGAACGACCAGAGGCCGCGGCGATGCGCGCGAAAATTCGCAAGGCGGCGGCGGTTAAGCGGCGAAAGGCCGAACCATGCGCGAACATTCGCCATCATGTGTCGCGCCTTTCGAAATTAATGCGCGGATCGACCAGCGTGTAGATTACATCGGAAAGCAGGTTCACAAGCAGGCCGAGCAGCGAAAAAATATACAGCGTCGCAAAGACGACGGCGTAATCGCGGTTGACGATGGATTCAAAACCCAGAAGGCCAAGTCCGTCGAGGGAAAAGATCGTCTCGATCAGCAGTGACCCGGCAAAAAATGCCGCGATGAAAGCACCCGGGAAATTAGAAATGACGACAAGCATAGCATTGCGAAACACATGGCCATAAAGAATGCGATTTTCAGTCAACCCTTTCATGCGCGCGGTCGCGACATATTGCTTGCGGATTTCGTCAAGGAAGGGATTCTTTGTCATCATTGTTGTCGTCGCGAATGCGCCGATACTCAGCGCAGCAAGCGGCAGCGTGAGATGCCAGAAATAATCGAAAATACGCGCCGGCCAGCTCATCGTCTCCCAGCTTTCCGATGTCAGACCGCGCAAGGGAAAGAAATCGAAAAACGATCCGCCCGCGAACACGATAATCAGCAGGATAGCGAACAGGAAACTCGGAATCGCGTAGCCGACGATAATAACTGCGCTCGTCCAGACATCGAAACGCGAGCCGTCGTGCAAGGCTTTACGGATGCCGAGCGGAATGGAGGTCATATAGCTGATCAGCGTCATCCATAACCCGAGCGAGATCGACACCGGCATTTTTTCCATGATCAAATCGATCACCGGCGTATCGCGGAAATAACTCCGGCCAAAATTGAAGGTGAGGTAATTTTTCAGCATCAGGAAAAAACGCTCGACCGGCGGCTTGTCGAAGCCGAACTGCACTTCCAGCTGCTTGATGAATTTCGGATCAAGCCCCTGCGCGCCACGATATTTCGAATTGATCGCGTCGGATCCGTTGAAGCTGGATGAATTATTGAAATCGCCACCGCCGCCGGAAATGCGCGATGTCGCGCTGGTGGCGTTGCCGCTGAGGCGCGCAATGATCTGCTCGATCGGACCGCCCGGCGCAAACTGGACGATGATGAAAGACAAAAGCATGATGCCGAAAAGGGTCGGGATCATCAGCAGAAGACGGCGAAAAATATAGGCAAGCATATTTGCTAAATTCCCTTGCCAAGTTTTTTTGCCTGTGCCGGATCGATCCACCACGTTTCCAGAATGCCTGTCGTGTAGGCGGGTGGTTTTGCCTCGGGCGCCTTGAAAATATCCCAGCAGGCGATGCTATGTGTCGGCTTGGACCAGGCCGGTACCCAGAAATGCAGCGAACGCAGAACGCGATCGAGCGCGCGGCAAGCGGTGTTCAAGTCTTCACGGCTGTTCGCGGCAATAATTTTCTCAATCATCGCATCGACAACAGGGTGCTTGATGCCGGACAGGTTGTAAGAACCCGGCGTATCGGCATCTTTTGACGAAAACACGCGTTTCAACCCGTCGCCCGGCGTGGAATCGAGGCCGTAACGCTGGGAAGCGATATCGAAATCGTACTCATTGGTGCGCGCCTGATACTGTGCGGGATCGACGGTGCGCAGTGTTGCGTTCACGCCCAGCGAGGCCAGGTTTTTGATGTAGGGCAGAATGATCCGCTCGAAACCGGAACTGATGTTCAGAAATTCGACCGTGAAGCGTTCGCCATTCGGCAAAAATGAGCCTTCTTTACGTATATCGATACCGGCATCGCGCAGCAACTTCCCTGCCTCGCGCAAAAGCTTTCGATCGCGGCCGGTCCCATCCGAAACAGGCTGGATGAGCGCTTCGCCAAAAGCCTCGGCAGGCAGCTGGCTGCGAAAAGGCTCGAGCAAAGCAAGTTCGGTCGCATTCGGCTTTCCTTCCGCCATCAGCGGCGAGTTCTGGAAAACGGACTGGGTGCGCTGATACTGCTTGTAAAAAAGATTTTCGTTCGACCATTCAAAATCGAAAGCCAGTGCCAGCGCACGGCGCACGCGCGGATCCATGAATTTTTCGCGGCGCATGTTGATGAAAAAACCCTGCATGCCGGACAGGCGCCCATCGGGCAACACAAGTTTTTTGACATCGCCCGACTGAACAGCCGGAAAATGATAACCTGTCGCCCACGTCTTCGCGACTGCTTCTTCCCGCAGATAATATTGCCCGGCTTTAAAGGCTTCAAATGCCACATCGTAATCACGGAAAAAATCGACGCGGATTTTCTGCCAGTTCAGCTGCGCGCGTTGCGACGGAATTTGCCAGCCCCACCATTTGTCGACACGTTCGTATTCAACATAGCGGCCCATGTCGAAACGGCCCACATTGAAAGGGCCGGACCCCAGCGCCGGAACGATTGTCACATCCTTGAACACAACTTTGCTGTAATAATTTTTCGAGAGAAGCGGCACGCCCGCCACGGCAAAAATCACATCGCGCGGCGCATCGGCAGCCAAGCGAACGGCTACCGTTTTTTTCGACAATGCCTTGATGCTTTCGACATAGTTCAAGGTTCCGGCGATCATCGGGTGGCCGTCTTTTTTGATCGTCTCGATCGAAAAAACCACGTCGTCTGCCGTCAGCGGCGAACCGTCATGAAAGCTGACATCATTTCGCAGATCGAATTCAAAATATTTTCGCGCCGTATCATAGCGCACCTGTTCGGCAGCAAAGCCGTAAACGGCATCCGGCTCGTCATAGGCGCGCGCCATGAGCGAAGCGAATGTCATTTCCATCAGCACGGGCGCATCACCACGCAGAATGAAGGTATTCATCGAATTGAATGTGTTGGGGTTCTGGTTCAATATCCACTGGCTCGGCAGGAAGCGGAAAACACCACCGACCGGCGCGTGAGGATTCACATAGTCGAAATGCTGGAAAGACGGCGGATATTTCAGGTCGCCAAAAACAGAAAGACCGTGCACTTGTTCAAGACTGTCAGCGCGGGCGCGCGGTTGCGCTGTCAAAGCCACGGGCGCGGCGGCGAGAAGCGCCAGCGCATCACGGCGGTTGATTCCTTTGTGTTTCAGCGTTGCGCTCCGGTTTTTTTTGCCTTCTCGGCATCGAACCACCAGATGTCCGGAAAAGCATAGGAATAGGATGGCAGTTTGGCCGGGCGGCCGAAACGGTCCCAGCGCGCCGTCCTGTAAACCGGCGCCGTATATTGCGGCACGACGTAATTGTTCATGAGCAGGACGCGGTCGAGCGCTTTTGTTGCAGCGACAAGTTCATCGCGGTCTTTCGCAAAGATGACGCGGTCGATTAAAGTATCGACAGCCTTGTTCTTGATGCCGCCGTAATTCTGCGAACCTTCGCGATCGGCCGCTTCCGTGCCCCAGAATTCGCGCTGTTCGTTCCCGGGCGACAGCGACTGCCCCCAGCCGCTGACGGTGACGTCAAAATCGCGGTTGCGCATGCGTTCGATATATTGCGACGGGTCAACCGTGCGCACACCAACTTCAAGGCCGAGCTTATCGAGAATGTTTTTATACGGCAGGATCACGCGCTCCATCGCCGGCGTATGGATGAGAAATTCGACACGGAATGTTTCGCCCTTGGTATTCACAAGCTTGCCGTTTTTCACATCCCAGCCCGCTTCTTTAAAAAGGCGCGCGGCTTCGCGCAGGTTTTCACGCGCAAGTTTCGGGTTGCCGCCCTTAGGGTTTGTGTAAGTCTCGGTGAAAACTTCTTTCGGGACGTCATCCTTCACGCTTTCGAGAATTTCCAGCTCCTTGCCTTTCGGCAAATCTTTCGAGGTCAGCTCGGTGCCGTAGAAAAACGAATTGATACGCTCATACTGGCCGTAGAAAAGCGCCTGATTCATATCCTCGAAATCGAAAGCGTAATTGAAAGCACGGCGCACGCGCGCATCGGCGAAACGCTCGCGACGTAAATTGAAAACGAAAGCCTGCATGGTGCCGCGGTCATTCATCGGGAATGCTTCCTTGATAACTTTGCCCTGCTGCAGGGCCGGAAAATTATAGGCCGTGGCCCAGTTTTTCGCGCTGATCTCGAGGCGGAAATCAAACTGGTCGGATTTGAACGCTTCAAGCTGCACGGTATCGTCGCGATACGCGTCGAAATGGATTTCATCGAAGTTGAAGCGGCCGACATTGACCGGCAGGTCTTTCGCCCACCAGTCCTTCACGCGCTCATAGGTAATGCTGCGCCCCGCATCGAAACTTTTGACGCGGTAAGGCCCTGAACCGATCGGCGCTTCCAGCGTGTTCTGGGTGATGTCACGCTTGTTGCCCTTTGCGTCCTTGCCTTCCCACCAGTGCATCGGCAGCACGACAAGCTGGCCGATGATGTTCGGTTTTTCACGGTTGCCCGGCTTGTCGAAAGTGAAGGTCACTTCATGTTCGGCGGTTTTTTCAACCTTGCTGACATTGGCATAATAGAAAGCATAGGTCGGGTTTAGCTTCGTGACATTTTGAAACGACCAGATGACGTCTTCCGGTGTAATCTGCGTTCCGTCTTCCCATTTTGCCTCGCTGCGCAAATGATAGGTGACGGATGAAAAGTCATCGGGATATTTGACCTTGTCGGCGATGCTGCCATATTCCGTCGACACTTCGTCGAGCGATGGCTCCATCAGTTGCAGATAGATCAGCGTTCCGAGACCCGGCGCCGGTACGCCTTTCGGCAAAACGATATTGAAACTGTCGAATACGCTTTCGGTAGCAAGACGCACGCGCCCGCCTTTCGGCGCATCGGGATTTACGTAATCAAAATGCTTGAAATCTTTCGGATGCCTGATTTGCCCCATCAACGACAGGGCATGGCGCCAGCCTTGCGCATCCGGTGCGGAATAATTTTCAGGCGGCGCTTTTTCCTGCGCATGCGCGGCAGCGATGATGGACAATGAAAAAAGAAGGGAAAGAAAAAAACGGGACATCGCGGCGTTGTAATCCTTGATGATCAGGCGAATCGGCTGGAGACAGCGCCTTCAGCGTTTCACGCTCCAGTGCCGCAATCAAGGCAAGGCAGGCGCTATTTCTTCTTTTGCTCAGGTGCGGCTGGCTTCTTTTCAGATGCCTCCGCAGGCGCGGCAGGAAGCGGCGCAGGGCTGTCCGACTGCGCACGCAAGTAAGCGATCAGATCCGCACGGTCTTTCGGCTTTTTCAACCCTGCATAGGCCATGGCGGTGCCCGGGACGTAGCCGGTCGGCTTTTTCACGAAATGATAGATCGCGTCATAATCCCATGGGCCCTTGGTGGCCGCTTCCTGCATCGCCTTGGAATAGTTGAAATCTTTCTGGTGAGTCTTCGGTCCGCCGAGAACGCCGTATAGGTTCGGGCCGACACGGTTCGGGCCGCCTTTATCGATGGTGTGGCAGGCCGCGCAGGCTCGGAACAGTTGCTCACCCTTGGCAGCATCCGCGCTCGCCATCAATGATGCGACCGGCGGGTCTTCTTCCACAGCGACAGCGGGGCCACCGGCAGAAGAGGCTTCAGGAACCTCGACCGAAAAACCGGCTTTTTCAAGCGCTTCCTGTTCGAACAGCACTTCCGACAAAATGCCGAGACCGACGACAAACACCAACACGCCAAGCAAGGCGCCTAAAATCTTGTTGAGCTCAAAGGAGTCCATTTTCCGGTCAGTCCTGTTGTGAAAAACGGCCGGACGGCCGTTTGTGGTGATGCGAGAAGATTTGCCTTCTCTGCTAACCCAAGCCATAAACCCTTGCAATCGCCTTGGCGCTTTTTTTATGACCTGAAACGGGGTTTTTCAACGAATTATCATGCCCTTAAGCCCTGTCATCCTCATCCCTGCCCGCATGCAAGCCACGCGCCTGCCGAATAAGCCGCTGGCCGATATCAACGGCCGGCCGATGATCGCCCACGTTCTCGAGCGCGCGAAAGCCGCCGATCTTGGTCCCGTCGTTGTTGCAACCGACAGCGCGGAGGTAATCGCCGCAGTGCGGCAGGCGGGCGGGCAAGCCGTAATGACCCGCGCCGACCATGTGTCCGGCTCCGACCGCATCTGGGAAGCGCTACACCTTTTCGATCCGGCCGGGCATTACGACACGGTGATCAACATCCAGGGTGACCTGCCGAGCATCGAAGCGCGGCTGCCGCGCGCGGCGCTACACCTTCTGGAAGATCCGGGCGTCGACATCGGCACGCTGGCCGCCGAGATCAAACGCGAGGAAGAAAAAACTGCCCCGCATGTGGTGAAAGTTGTCGGCACACCGCTCGCCTACGACCGCCTGCGTGCGCTTTATTTCACGCGCGCGACGGCGCCGACGGGCGACGGGCCGCTTTATCATCATATCGGCCTTTATGTTTACCGCCGCGATGTGCTGAAAAAATTCTGCAGCCTGCCGCCGTCGCCATTGGAGCAGCGCGAAAAACTTGAGCAGCTACGTGCGCTGGAAAACAACATGCGCATCGATGTCGCGCTTGTCGAAACCGTGCCTCTTGGTGTTGATACGCCTGATGATCTCGACCGCGCGCGGATAATGCTGTCATGACAAGAATCGCCTATCCGGGCGAACCCGGCGCCAATTCGCACACCGCCTGCATGCAGGCGATGCCGGATTATGAGCCTTTGCCCTGCGCCACATTCGAGGACTGTTTCGCGGCTGTCGAAAATGGCGATGCCGAACTCGCGATGATCCCGCTTGAAAATTCGATTGCCGGGCGCGTCGCAGATATTCACGCGCTGATGCCACATTCCGCATTGTCGATCATCGGCGAATACTTTTTACCGATCAGTTTTCATTTGATGAGTGTGCCGGACGCTTCGCTGGAAACCATCAGGACAGTGGAAAGTCATGTGATGGCGCTGGGACAGTGCCGCAACGTGACGCGCGAATTAAAATTGAAAACACAGGTCGCCTCCGATACGGCCGGCGCAGCGCGCATGGTTTCGGAAGCCAAAGACATCACGCGTGCCGCTTATGCGCCGGAACTGGCCGCGGAGATTTACGGCCTGAAAATCCTGCGCCGCGAATGCCAGGACGCCGCGCATAACACCACGCGCTTCGTTATCCTTTCGAAAAACGAAAAGAGCGCACGGCAGGGCGGCTCTGTGATGACGACGTTCATCTTTCGCGTCCGCAATATTCCGGCCGCGCTTTATAAAGCGTTGGGCGGGTTTTCGTCGAACGGCATCAACATGACGAAGCTGGAAAGTTACATGGTCGGCGGCGAGTTTGCCGCAACGATGTTTTACGTCGATGTCGAGGGTCACCCTGACGATACGCCCCTCAAGCGCGCACTTGAAGAGCTGCAGTTCTTCATCGACGAGTTCAAGATTTTAGGCGTTTACCCGGCGCATGATTTCCGCAAGAAATTTGCGAAATAATCAGTTGCCTTCGACCTTCAGGCCGTTGCTGTCGATCTTGATCTCGACGCCGTCTTTCGGCCTGTGTTCTTTATCGTAAATATAAACGGCCATGCCGATGACGAGCACCAGCAGCGCGCCGACAATAAGATAAAGCCTGTTATTGTTATTCATGTTGTTCTCCGATTTTTCTCTTGA
>JAZKID010000009.1:29075-44896 GCA_040385045.1 Pseudomonadota bacterium
GTGGCGCCAAGCGCATTTTTGGGCTACAATGTGACAAGATTTTATTTTATGAATTCGAGATCATGAAGATTGAACCCATCCGCGCCGCCGACCTGCTGGACGAAACCCGCGCGAAACGCGACGTTTTCCTGCGTGCCATACAGGATACGGCGAAAGATCAGACGTGCAGGAAGGCAGCAGGCGTCAACGACAGGACAGTCGATTTTGTAAACACATCGAGCTGCGAAAAAAACAAGAATTTCAAAAAAGATTTTGAAGCCTATACGCCGGAATTCCTGAAACTTGCGCAAGAAGACATCAATGCCGCGCGCCAGATCCGCCCGGCAGACGGGCTGAGCGAGGCTGCTGTCGATGACGTCATGACGCCTCGGGAGATCGTCGATTATCTTTATGTTGCCGCACATTATTATGAGATCGAGGAAGCGAACCTGAACGATCAGCTGGATGTTGACCGGTCGATTGCCATTCGCGAGCGGCTGGATTTTTGTAGCGAGATGAAGTTGCGTCTACGCGATCTTGCAAACCTGTATAACAAGGAAAATCTCAGGTTTTCTGGGAAGCCTCAGATTGCCTGACCAAGACCGGTCCGCAATTTCGAAACGAGCCGGGATTGGATGTCTTCATGATAGTTTTGCGCTTCGCCGCATCCCCACACAGGGTTCGGCCATGCCGCATCCTCTTTGAACCGTGCGATCACATGCACATGCAGTTGCGGCACGATATTACCGAGGCTTGCGACATTTAATTTATCCGGCTTGAGCAACACGCGCATCGCTTCGCTCACTTGCGCGATTTCCTGCATCAGAACCTGCTGATCATTTTCATTGAGATCGATAATCTCGCTGATACGCGCGCGTTGCGGCACAAGGATGATCCACGGGAACCGTGCATCGTTGCAGAGCAGCACGCGGCAAAGCTGTAAATTGCCGACGAAAATCGTATCGGCAGCAAGGCGCGGGTCGAGGATGAAGTTTTCTTTTTCGCTCATAAAAAGCCTTTTAGCACAGCGCAAAAAGCTTGCCACATTGAGAGCTTTATCCCATATATAAAGGCGAGAGGTTGGCTTTGGACGTGCCCTTCGCCAACCGGGTCAGGCCCGAAAGGGAGCAGCCCCAACGATCCCGGCGCGGGTCATTGTCCAGCCTCTCACCTTTTCACGAATTCCATTTCCCTGAAAGGCGCGACCCGCGGCCATGAGCGACAACGACACCGCATCTCCCGCCTATCGCGTTCTGGCCCGCAAATACCGGCCCGCCACGTTCGACGACCTGATCGGCCAGGAAGCGATGGTGCGCACGCTCACCAATGCTTTCGAAACGGGCCGTATTGCGCAAGGTTACATGCTGACCGGCGTACGCGGCGTCGGCAAAACCACTACGGCACGCATTCTCGCGCGCGGGCTTAATTTCGAACGCGCAGACGGCACGGGCGCACCGACAGTCAACCTTAACGAAGAAGGCGTGCATTGTCGCGCCATCATCGAAGGGCGGCATGTCGACGTGCAGGAAATGGATGCCGCTTCGCATACCGGCATCGACAGCATCCGCGAGATCAACGACGCTGCGCGCTACAAGCCGATGAGCGCACGTTACAAAGTGTTCGTCATCGACGAAGTGCACATGCTGTCGAACGCCGCTTTCAACGGTCTTCTCAAAACGCTGGAAGAACCGCCGGAGCATGTGAAGTTCATTTTCGCGACCACCGAAATCCGCAAAGTGCCGGTAACGGTCCTGTCGCGCTGCCAGCGTTTCGATCTGCGCCGCATCGACCTGCCGATGCTTTCCGATCACCTCAAGAAGATTTCGAAACTGGAAGACATGCAGCTCGACGACGATGCGGCGCTGATGATCGCGCGCGCCGCCGAAGGCTCGGTGCGCGACGGGCTGTCGCTGCTCGATCAGGCGATCGCGCATCAGGGCACAAGCGGCACGATCACGCCCAATCTCGTCGCCAGCATGCTCGGCCTTGCCGACCGCACACGCATTTATGACTTGATCGAGAATCTCTTCGCCGGCGAAACGGAACATGCGCTGGCCAATTTCCACGCACTTTATCAGGCAGGCAGCGACCCCGCCTCGCTTCTGGCTGAACTTCTCGAAGGCGTACATCTTGCCACTAAGGCCAAGGTCGCGCCCGACAGCATCAAGACGGCAGGCCTGCCGGAGGCCGAGCGCAAGCGCGCCGAAGAGCTGGCGCAAAAACTGTCCTTGCGCGCCCTCACGCGCAGCTGGCAACTTTTACTAAAAGGCATGCAGGAAATTCAATCTGCGGCGCTGCCAAAGCAGGCTCTCGACATGCTGCTGGTCCGCGTTGCGCATGCGAGTGCCTTGCCGACGCCGGACGAGCTGATCGCAACACTGCAAAACAATCCGCCTGCAGCAACAGCGCGCACACCTGCTCCGCGCGGTACACCGCTTCGTCCCGCGCCGCGCATGGAAATGGCACGCACCGATGCGCGCGGCACGGCGTCACCTGCAAAAGCGCTCTCCCCTTCCGTCGAGACGGAAGAAACAGCGCAACTTCATCTTCGCAGCTTTGAAGACCTGATCGCGCTTTGCACCGAGAAAAAAGATATTCCCTTGCGCGTGGCGCTGGAGCGCGGCGTTCATCTGGTCCGTTTCGAGCAGGGCAAGATCGAACTGCGGCTGAACGATGCGGCGCCCGCAACGCTGCTACGTGATTTACAAAAGAAACTGGCCGACTGGACAGGCCAGCGCTGGCTGATCGCCGTCTCATCCGAGGCAGGTGCGTCGACTCTGGCTGAATCGCGCGAAGAGAAAAAACGCGAAATCACGGAAGGTGTACGCGCGCACCCGGCGGTGCAAGCCGTGCTGGAGCAATTTCCCGGCGCGAAAATCGTCGATGTCCGTATTCGCGACACGGCACCGCAGCCGCCATCATTCGAAGACGAAGAGCGAGACTGACGCATGGATTTTATGAAAATGATGAAACAGGCGAAGGACATGCAAAGTAAAATGCAGGACCTTCAGGCTAAATTCGACACCATCGAAGTCACCGGCACATCAGGCGGCGGGCGCGTCGAAATTACATTGACGGTGAAAGGCGATTTGCGCGGCATCAGGATCGACCCGTCACTTTTAAGCGCCGACGAAGCGGAAACCATTGAAGACCTGATCATGGTGGCGCACAAGCAAGCGCGCGAGAAAGCGCACAACACCGTGCAGGAAAAAACACAGGGCGTGATGTCCGGTATGGGTCTGCCTGCAGGGATGAAACTGCCGTTCTAATGGTCACACGGCGCACGTCGGCAGGGCCGGAGATCGAACGGCTCATCCAGCTTCTTGCCAAACTGCCGGGCCTCGGCCCGCGCTCGGCACGCCGCGCGGCATTGCACCTTATCAAGAAACGCGAACAGCTGATGAAACCGCTCAGCAGTGCGATGAACGAAGCGGCCGAGAAAATTCTCATCTGCCAGCAGTGCGGCAATATCGACACGCTGGAGCCGTGCGCGATCTGCCGCGACCCGCAACGCGATCCTTCTCTTCTTGTCGTTGTCGAGGAAGTCGCCGATCTGTGGGCGCTGGAGCGCGCGGGTGTCGTCAATGGCCGCTACCATGTTCTCGGCGGTGCGCTCTCGGCGCTCGACGGCATCGGGCCGGACCAGCTCAATCTCAAAACATTACCCGCGCGCATTGCCGACGGCGTGCAGGAAGTTCTGCTCGCGCTCAGCGCAACGATCGAGAGCCAGACCACCGCGCATTACGTCACCGACCTCATGCAAGCGACAGGCGTTGAAGTCAAAGTCTCACGCCTCGCACATGGCGTTCCTGTCGGCGGCGAACTCGACTATCTCGATGAGGGTACGCTGTCTCTTGCCATCAAGGGAAGGCTGCCATTCTGACCATGCCTCAAGTTCCCGACATCAAGCTTGAAACGGAACGGCTGATCCTGCGCGTGCCCGAAATGGGCGATTTTGAAGCGCTCGCCGATATGACGAGCGATGCCGAAACCATGCGCCACATCACCGGCGCTCCTTTAACGCGCTTTGACACGTGGCGAATGCTGGCAGGCAATGTCGGCACGTGGGCTTTAAAAGGCTGCAGCATGTTTTCTGTCGTTGAGAAAGAAAGCGGCACATGGGTCGGGCGCATTGGTTTGATTGACATTCCAGATTGGCCCGGCACCGAAGTGGGCTGGATGCTGGCCAAGGCATTTCGCGGTAAAGGCTATGCCTATGAGGCGGTTGCTGCCTGTATGGATTTTGCCGTCAATGAAATGGGCTGGACGGAAATTATCCATTGCATCGAGCCCGCCAATACAGCTTCGTGCAGACTTGCAGAAAAACTGGGTTCAAAAATTCTGCGTCGGCAGCGTCTGATGCCGCCTTTCGACAAAGATGTCAGCGATATCTGGGGGCAGACACGCGAACAATGGCAGACGAAAAGAAACCATGCATAAGCAACCTCTCCTCGGCCCTACGCTTGAAACGGAACGTCTGATCCTGCGTCCGCCTGTCATTGAGGATTTCGAAGCTTTGTTCGCTGTGATGCAGGATGAAGAGGCCATGCAACATCTTGGCGGCGTCAAGAAACGTGCCGATGCCTGGAAAATGCACATGATCATGATCGGTTGCTGGGCGGCCAACGGCTTTGCTATGTTTTCGGTGATTGAAAAAGCATCTGGCCAATGGATAGGCCGCATCGGTCCTTGGTTTCCCGAAGGTTGGCCGGGCACGGAAATTGGCTACACGCTGGCAAAACCATTCTGGGGCAAAGGCTATGCTTATGAAGCGGCTGTTGCATCCGTAGACTGGGCAATCGATCATCTCGGCTGGCACGAAATCATTCACACCATCGGTGACAATAACACATCCTCAATCAAGCTTGCGCATCGTTTGGGTTCACGCAAATTGCGCCGCGCGATTTTGCCGGTGCTTGCTGGCGATATTGAAAGCGATGTCTGGGGCCAGAGCGCCGACGAATGGCGCGCACGCCGCGCCGCTTAATTCAGACGTAATCGGGCGGTGTGGAAAGCCAAAGCAAAAGAATTATCGGCTTTCGTTTTTTTCTTTCTTGTCGTTTTTGATAACAAGATAACCGTTTTCCAGAATACCAAGCTCATCTGCTTTTTTTCTTAAAGTTTCTGCATCAATGCCAAGAGGCTTTGTAAATTTTTCATTCTCGCCGTATTCGGCTGCAATTTTCAATTTCGTATAAGCATCGTATTCGCCGCCAGGCACAGCCCATTCAGTTTGAATACTTCTGAAGGCGCCCGCTTCTGCGAGAGATTTCAGAATTGCTTTCTTCTCAAGATAAGAAACTTTCGGATCAACAATCTTGGCCATAATTTTCTTGGATTGCTCGGCAAGGGCTTGCGTCACATCGTTCAACGTCATTCCAGCTTTGAAAGATATGTTTGCGCCAATTCCATACGCATGAAGCTCACCTAAAATGAGTTTCAAATCTTTAGTGCTCTGCATCGGCTGAAGATTTCCGTTGTTATCGACCAAGGAATCTACGATCGCTTGAAAACCGGATATATCTTCTTGATAGCTGTTACAGTCTTTCAAAAGAGCAAGAGCGCTAAGACTTTGACCCGAAGGTTTTTCGCCTATGTTAAACCCTTCAACCTTTGAAATTCCATTGATGAAGCTTGCGGTTTGATCTGAAACTTTCATAAAAGCACCATGTTAAATTCGCAAAAAATGTAACTTAATAAACATCGAAAAGCGAAGCCGGCGAGAGATTATAGTAAATATTGGCCAGAAATTCAATTCCCCGTGCCCGTATAAGGTAACTCTTTCACGAATACATCGTCGTCGAGATCGACGGCCGCGATTTTTTCGCCGCGCGATGAAATCTTGCGCGTCGAGACTGCGATATCTTCCACATCTTTGCCGACCATCTTGAAATGCTTGTCGAGATTTTCAACGCGACCTGCAAGACGTCGCACATCCTCGATCAAACTGTGCACATGCGTCTGGATCAGTTTTGCTTCTTCACGCATCTGCGCATCGCGCACCAGCGACTGCATCAGCTGAATGCCCATCATCGTCAGCGAGGGTGAGACGATCATTACGCGCGAACGTTGTGCCGCCTCGACGATATCGGGGCAATATTCATGCAAGTCTGCGAACAGTGATTCCGATGGCAAAAACATCAAGGCGAAATCCTGTGTCTCACCGGGGATCAGATATTTACTGGCGATATCGCTCACATGTTTTTGCATGTCGGTTTTGACGCGGGCTTTCGCAGCGCGGCTTTCGGATTCATCCGCAGCGGCGCGCAGCAGCGCCAGAGATTCCAACGGGAACTTCGCATCGATAACGAGTTTCTCTTTCGCATTCGGCAGCTGGATCAGGCAATCCGGCCGCGTGCGGTTGGTCAATGTCGCCTGAAATTCATAAGCGCCAACCGGTAATCCGTCGGAGACAATCGCCTCAAGCCGTCCCTGCCCGAACGCGCCGCGCGCCTGCTTGTTGCTGAGGACCGCTTTCAGGTCGATCACTTCGCTCGACAAGGCCGTGATCGAAAGGCGCGCCGCATCAATCACGGCGAGCCGCTCATGCAGTTTCGACAGCCCTTCCGCCGTATGCCGCGTCTGGTCGAGCATCGACTGGCCGAGGCGGTGCTGCACATTATCAAGCCGCCCGGCGACCATTTCGGCGAGCGACTGAACACGCCCCGAAAGTTCAGATTGTGCGCTTTTCAAAGCGTCCAGATGTTCGCCGCCCTGTACAGGGGCGTCGCGCTGCAGCAGTGCAAACACGCCGTAGGCCAGAAGGCCCAGCAGGCCGAGACCGGCACAAAGCAGCAAAATCAGCAGTGTTTCATTCATCCGTTATGCCTAGCGCGATTCGGCCCTGAAGTTGACGGCAGGGCCACGCCCGCTTATTTCCTGTCTATGACGATTTTGCCGATTATCACCCTGCCCGACAAGCGCCTTCGCCAGCAAAGCGCCGCTGTTGAAAAAGTCACGCCCGAGCTTTTGAAACTGGCCGACGACATGCTGGAAACCATGTATGACGCGCCGGGCATCGGCCTTGCCGCCGTGCAGATCGGCCAGATGATCCGCCTGATCGTGCTCGATATCGGCACGAAAACCGGCGACGGCAAGAACCCGATGATTTTCTTTAACCCGGAAGTTACCTGGGTCTCGGAAGAAAAATCGACCTACAACGAAGGATGCCTGTCCATTCCCGCTTTCGAGGAAGACGTGATCCGCCCCGCCAGCATCAAGATATCCTACATGGATAAGGACGGCAAACAGCAGGCGATGGATGCCGACGGTATTCTCGCCACCTGCCTGCAGCACGAGATCGACCACATCAACGGCAAGCTGTTCATCGATTATATTTCCAGCCTGAAACGCGCGCTGGTCACCAAAAAATTCATCAAGAAACAAGAGCGCCGCCAGCGCCCGTCGAACGACTGAGACAGGCCGATGCCGCTTCGCCTCATCTTCATGGGCACGCCGGATTTCGCCGTGCCGGCGCTTGGTGCCGTTCTGGGCTCCGGTCACGAAGTGGAAGCCGTGTACACGCGCGCGCCGAAACCGGCCGGACGCGGCAAACATGAAACCAAGTCGCCCGTGCATGTTTTTGCCGAAAAAAACGGGCTGCCGGTTTTCACGCCTGCAAGTTTGAAAACGGATGATGAACTGGAACAGCTCAGGACATTGCAGCCTGATGTCATTGTCGTCGTCGCTTACGGCATGCTGCTGCCGCAAAGCGTGCTTGATGTTCCGCAATTCGGTTGCCTGAACCTGCATGCGTCACTATTGCCGCGCTGGCGTGGGGCGGCGCCGATCCAGCGCGCAATCATGGCGGGCGACAATGAAAGCGGCGTCATGGTGATGAAAATGGAAGCGGGGCTTGATACCGGCCCTGTCGCCATGGTCGAAAAAACGAATATCGCCGCCGATATGACGGCGGGCGAACTGCATGACAGTCTCGCGCGCCTTGGCTCCGATCTTTTGCCACGCGCGCTTAGTGCACTCGAGCGCGATGCACTCACCTTTACGCAGCAGGCCGAAGACGGCGTTATCTATGCTAAAAAAATCGAGAAAGCGGAAAGCCGCATCGACTGGTCACAACCCGCGCAGGATGTTCACAACCACATTCGCGGCCTGTCGCCGTTTCCCGGCGCATGGTTCGAATATCAGGGCGAACGCATCAAGGTTTTGCGCAGCAGAGTTGCAACAGGCATCGGCGGCGCAGGCACAGTGCTTGACGATCAGTTGACGGTTGCTTGCGGCGGCGGCGCCGTTCAGCTCATCACCCTTCAGCGCGCCGGCAAGCAACCGATGAACGCCGAGGAATTGCTGCGCGGCTTTTCAATTCCGGCCGGCGAAAAGCTTTAGCATGCCGCGCTACAAGCTGATTATCGAATACGACGGCACGCATTATTCCGGCTGGCAGGCGCAGAACAGCAATGGGGCGCGCGGCGTGCAAAATGTGCTGATGCAGGCGATTGAAAGCTTTTGCGGCGAGCAGGTGAGCGTTGCAGGCGCAGGCCGCACTGATGCAGGAGTGCACGCCAGCGGACAGGTGGCACATATCGACCTTAGCAAGGACTGGCAGGGCGCGCGCATCCGCGACGCCCTGAATGCGCATCTGCGCGAGGAAGCCGTCAGCGTGGTCGATGCCAAGAAAGTTGCTGACGATTTTGACGCACGTTTTTCGGCAAAAAAACGCCATTATCTTTACCGCATCCTGAACCGCCGCGCACCGCCTGCACTGGAAAGTGCTTTTGTCTGGCACGTGCTGAAACCGCTCGATATCGATGCAATGCAGGAAGGCGCGCAATACCTCATCGGCAAGCATGATTTTACGACCTTCCGCCATGCGCGCTGCCAGGCCAAATCGCCGATCAAAAATCTCGACCGAATCGAAATCTCGCGCTGCCATGACGAAATTTATATCGAAGCGGAATCGCTGTCTTTTCTGCATGCGCAGGTGCGCTCGATTGTCGGCTCGCTCCGTGTCGTCGGCGAGGGCCGTGAAGAGCCGTCATGGATCAAACAGATTCTTGAGGCAAAAGACCGCTCCCTGTGCGGCGCGCTTGCCCCGCCGCAAGGCCTCACCCTCACCCGCGTGGATTACGAATGAAACGTCTGACAAAAATTGTACTCTGGATTTTTCTTATTCTTGCCGCGGCGACAGGTTTCGTCGCTTACAAATATCCTGCGGCGATTATGGCCCTGCTTGTCAGCAGCAAAGGTTATTACAATCAGGAAAATCATGTTTACGGCCAACTGCCGCGCCAGCGCTATGATCTTTACATTCCGCATGACGTGAAAACCGATGCGCCGCTGCTTGTTTTCTTTTATGGCGGCGGCTGGAGCATGGGCGACAAGGCGCTTTATCGTTTTGTCGGGCGGGCTTTTGCCTCACGCGACATTATCGTCGCGATTCCGAATTACCGCGTTTATCCGGACGTCATCTTTCCAACATTCATGCAGGATGCCGCGGCGGCTGTTTCGAAAATCGAAAGCGAGGTGCGGGCCAAATATGGCAATAGACACAAGCTCTTTCTCAGCGGGCATTCGGCAGGCGCACATATCGCCGCTTTACTGGCTCTGGATAAAAGCTACCTGAAAGCGCAGAATTTCGACGCGCCAAAAATTACCGGCGTGATCGGCCTGTCCGGTCCTTACGATTTTCTGCCGCTCACGGAAGACAAATATAAAAAAATCTTTCCTGAAAACGTGCGCAATGCCAGCCAGCCGATCAACTTCGTCTCTGGAAAAATGCCGCCGATGCTGCTGATCACCGGCACCAGCGACACGGTCGTGAAACCCGCCAACACCGAACATCTTGTCGCGAAAATCAATGCTTCAGGCGGCAAGGCGCAAATCGTTCTTTATGAAGGCGTCGGCCATTACGGCACTGTTCTCAGCCTTTACGACCGCTGGCTTTCTTCAAACATGGATGTGCAACAGGATATCATGTCGTTTATCGAAGTTCAGGCAAAATAGGCGCGCAGGATTTCCAGATAAATCTTTTTCGTCCGCTCGAGATCTGCGAGCGTGATGTTCTCGTCGATCTGGTGCAGCGTGGTGCCCGCCGGGCCGATCTCGACGACGGGACAATCTTTCTTGATGAAGCGCGCATCTGATGTGCCGCCTGCCGTATGAAACTTCGGCACGTCGCCTGTTGCCGTCGTTACCGCTTTCGAAACCAGCTCCAGAAAATCACCCGCGTCGGTACGGAAGGCTTCGGAGTTGCCTTTGACAATTTGCAATTCGTAAGCGATTCCTTCGGCGGATTTTTCCAGCCGCGTGCGCAGCTCCTGCTCAAGGCTTTGCAAGGTCCAGTCATCGCAGAAGCGCACATTGAACTTCGCCTGCGCCGCGCGCGGGATGACGTTCGAAGCTTCATTGCCGACGAACAGATCTGTAATTTCCAGATTGCTGGCCGGAAACCATTGATTGCCCTGATCCAGCGGCGTGCTGATTGCCTGCAGCATACGCATCAGATGCGGTACAGGGTTGTTGGCTTTTTCCGGATAGCCGACATGGCCCTGTTTGCCGGTGACAGTCAGCGTCGCCGAAAAAGATCCGCGCGCGCCGATTTTAATGCGGTCGCCCGCTGCTTTCTCGCCGCTTGGCTCGCCGAGCACGCAATGATCGAAATGCTCGCTCTTGTCCTTGGCCCATTTCAAGAGTTTCACGGTGCCGTTGATGGCAGGCCCTTCTTCGTCGCCCGTGATGAGGAAACCGATCGAACCGCGCGGCTGCGGATTTTCTTTTAAATAATCCGCAGTCGCGGCAAGAAAAGCCGCCACGCCGCCTTTCATGTCGACGGCACCACGGCCATAAAGCACGCCATCGGAAATTTCGCCTGAAAAGGGCGGAAAGCGCCAGCGCTCCTCCGGCCCCGTCGGCACGACATCGGTGTGGCCAGCAAAAATCAGGAATGGGGCGCCGCTGCCGAAGCGCGCATAAAGATTGCTGACATCCGGCGTGCCGTCGTCAGAAAAAGTGACGGTCTGGCTTTTGAAGCCAAGCTGCGTCAGCTTAGTCTCCAGATATTTCAGCGCGCCGCCTTCATCCGGTGTGACGGAACGGCAGCGGATCAGATCCTGAAGAACGGAAGCGGCGTCCATTTAAGCGCGCAGCAATTCGTTGATCGATGTTTTTGATCGCGTTTTTTCATCGACGCGCTTGACGATGACCGCGCAGGCGAGCGACGGGCCGCCTTTATCAGAAGGCAACGTGCCCGGCACAACAACCGCATAAGGTGGTACTTCGCCGTAAGTGATCGCGCCTGTCTCGCGATCGACGATTTTTGTCGACGCGCCGAGAAATACACCCATCGAAATCACCGCGCCGTCGCCAACGATTACGCCTTCGGCCACTTCCGAACGCGCGCCGATAAAACAGTTGTCGCCGATAATGACCGGGTTGGCCTGCAACGGCTCCAGCACACCGCCGATACCGACGCCGCCGGAAATATGACACTCACGACCGATTTGCGCGCAGGAACCGATCGTCACCCACGTATCGACCATCGTGCCATCGCCGACATAAGCGCCGATATTGATGAAGGACGGCATGACGACGCAGTTTTTACCGATGTAGGAACCGTGACGCGCCACCGCGCCCGGCACGGCGCGATAACCCGCCTCGTTGAAATTATCGGCTGTCAGTTTTGAAAATTTCGAGGGAATTTTATCCCACCATCTTGCGCCGTCGGGGCCGCCCTGAATCACCACGTTCGGCCGCAGGCGGAATGACAAAAGCACGGCTTTCTTGATCCATTGATGCGTCTGCCAAGTGCTGCCGATTTTTTCCGCCACGCGCAGTTTGCCGTTATCGAGGCTATCCAGCGTCTGCTCGACCGCGCCATCGATACGCGTATCCCAGCCGGGTTGCAGCTCATTGCGGCGCTCCCAGGCTTCGTCGATGATTTTTTCAAGGCGGGATGTGAACATAGGATGGCCTGTCGTCGATGAAAGAGATGTATTTTGTTGCCTGAAAGGGGATGGCGGCGTCAACTGCAATTGCACGATCTGCCTGAAGAAGCTAAAAATAACGCCGATGCGCCTGATCCTCCTTTTTCTCAGCCTGCTGATTGTGCCCGCCAGCGCGCAGGAGGCCGCGCAATGGCAGGTGGAACAGGGCAGCCCGCGCCGCGCCGCCACCATCGAATATGAAGAAAGCGCAACGCTGTCCTATGGTTTTTCCTGCTGGCGAAACCACTGGGTGTTCTTTTTCAACTACCAGGCACCGGAAGGCGGCATATGCCCGAACCATGAGGCTTGTGAAACGGATGTTGCGGATGTCACGCTCACATTCAAAACCGCGAACCGCGAAGATTTCACAGACCGCTTCACGCTGTTCGAGAATTATTATTTTCAGGCGGAAGATCTCGGCCTTCTCGATATCGAGGCAATGGTCAAGGCAGGCGGCTTCCAGCTGCAGCTTGATGACAAGCTCAAGAATGTCTGGAGCCGCGAACGCATCGAATTCACGCTGAAAGGTTTTGAAGAGGCGGTGAGAACCAGCCCCAAGGTTTTTTCCTGCGCGGTGCACGCGCCTCTGCCTGCGCCGCTGATGCGGCCGACCAAGGCGGTGCTTGACGGCAAGATCGTCACTACTGAAAAGCCAGCCAAAGTTCAGAAGAAGAAAAGCCGCAAGGCCGAACTGAAAGAAAAACGCTCGCGCGCGAAAATGTTGAAGAAAATCAAAAAGACAAAAACAAAAATCCAGCCGAAGAAAAAACACCGCTGAACCATTCCGGCAAAAGTGTGAAGCGGTTTTGCGTCCGGAATTGTGTCAAATAAAATAAAAAGCAGGCTTCAGAAAAGTGCAGAGCATTTTTTTGAAGCCTGCTTTTTAGCGCATCAGCGTGCCGGCGCCATGCACGGTGAAAAGCTCGAGCAGCACGGCATGCGGCACCTTGCCATCGAGAATGACGACGGCTTCGACACCATGGTCGAGCGCGTAAAAACAGGTTTCGACCTTCGGGATCATACCGCCGCTGATCGTGCCTTTTTTGATTAGCTTCAGCGCTTCGGCACGCGTGAGATCCTCGATCAGTTCTTTTTTCTCGTTCAGCACGCCCGCCACATCGGTTAGCAAAATCAGGCGTTTTGCGCGCAAGGCTCCGGCAATCGCACCGGCAAACGTATCGGCATTGATGTTGTAAGTTTCGCCTGTGACTGATGTCGCGACCGGCGCAATGACGGGAATGATTTCCGACTTGATGATTTTATCGAGCACATCCGTGTTGACGGTTTTCGGATCGCCAACATAACCAAGATCCGCTTTCTTGCCTTTTCCCTTGCCGGTGAATTTTTCGGCAACGACCATGCCGCCGTCTTTCCCGGACAGGCCGATCGCCTTGCCGCCGACGCGGCTGATGAGGCTGACAAGGTGCTTGTTGACGGCACCCGACAAAACCATTTCGGCGACATCCGCCGTTTCTTTGGACGTCACGCGCAAGCCGTCGCGGAATTCGGACTTGATGTTGAGCCGCTCCAACATGTTGCCGATCTGCGGCCCGCCGCCATGCACGACGACCGGCTTCATGCCCGACTGCTCGAGGAGAACGATATCACGCGCAAAATTGAGTGAGGCCTCTTCGTCGCCCATGGCATTGCCGCCATATTTCACGACGATCACCTGCTGGTCGTATTTTTGTAGAAAAGGCATGGCATCGATGAGCGTGCGCGCCGTCTGGCGAAACCGCACCGCTGCCTGTTTTCTTTCTTCCGATAAATTCCGTGCCATCATGAGATCCGCGAATGAGCCGTTGCTTAGCGGCTTTCTTGTGGCAGGGCAAACGATTTACGGATCAATCCAGCGCGCGAACCACAGCTTCGCGCAAATGCTCCATCCCTTCGCCCGTCTGCGCCGATGTGGCGATGACCTGCGGGAATGACGCAACGCGTTTTTGCAGCGCCATTTGCGCGCTTTCGAACAGCGGCTGGTGCGCCTCGGTTTTGATCTTGTCGAGCTTGGTGAAAACGATCTGGTAGGAAACGGCGACGCTGTCGAGGAAGGCCATCGCCTGCTCGTCGTTCTTCTTGATGCCATGCCGCGCATCGATCAGCAGCATCACGCGGCGCAGGTTCTCACGGCTTTTCAGATAATCCTCGATCAGCTTCGTCCATGTGGCGACACTGCCCTGCGGCGCCTTGGCATAGCCGTAGCCGGGCATATCGACGAGAAAAGCCGCTTCGCCCAGAATAAAATAATTCAGGAGCTGCGTGCGCCCCGGCGTGTTCGATGTGCGCGCAAGACCCTTCTGGCCGGTGAGCGCGTTGATGAGCGACGACTTGCCGACATTCGAGCGCCCGGCAAACGCAATTTCCGGCCGGTCGTCGCGCGGCAGTTGCGGGATCTGCGCGACACTTTTGACGAAACGGCAGGAGCCTGAAAAAACGGCGCGCATTTCCGGACTGTCGGGCGCGCCGCTCCGCGTCATGGCGCGCTTTCTGTCTGCTTGTCTTTTTTGCGGAACATGCCGCCGATATTATCGAACAGCTCCACTTTCACACCCTGGCGGCGCATGATCGTCCACTGTTGCGCGATGGACAGAAGATTGTTCCACGCCCAGTAGATGACAAGGCCCGCGGGGAAACCCGCCAGCAGGAATGTGAAGATCAGCGGCATCCATGAGAAAATCATTTTCTGCGCCGGATCGGTCGGCGCCGGGTTCATTTTCATCTGCAGGAACATGGTCACGCCCATGATCATTGGCCAGACGCCGACATGCAGGAACGGCGGCGCATCAAAGGGGAGCGCACCGAACAGGTTAATGAACGAGGTCGGGTCCGGCGCGGACAGATCCCTGATCCAGCCGAAGAAGTGCGCATGGCGCATTTCGATTGAAACGTAGATGACTTTATAAAGTGCGAAGAAAACCGGAATCTGGATCAGCACCGGCAGGCAGCCCGAGACGGGGTTGATCTTCTCGCGCTTATAAAGCTCCATCAGCTCCTGCTGCTGCTTCATTTTATCATCGGCATAGCGCTCGCGGATCTGCGTCATTTCCGGCTGCACTTTTTTCATCTGCGCCATCGACGAGTAAGAGCGGCTGGCGAGCGGATAAAAAAGCGTTTTGACGAGAATGGTCACAAGCAGGATGGCGACACCAAAATTGCCGACCATTTTGAAAAGATAGTCGATGATCCAGAACAGCGGCTTGGTGAAGAAATAGAACCAGCCCCAGTCAATCAACAGGTCGAAACGGTCGATCGACTGCTCGCGCTTGTAGCCGTCGACAATATTCACTTCCTTCGCGCCGGCAAAAATACGGTGCGTGGTTTTCAGCGTGGCGCCCGGCTGCACGGTCTGCGCATCAAGCAAATAATCGGCCTGATAGGTTTTCTGCCCGCCGCTTTCCTGCATGCTGAAGCGGCCTTCGAACGGCGTCTTCTGGTCGGGAATAACGGTCGCCGCCCAGTATTTGTCGGTGATGCCGAGCCAGCCCTGTGTTGCCTTGTCTTTTTCTTGGATGGATTTGTCGATGTTCTTGTAAGTGAGTTCTTTCAAGCCCGTATCGCCGAGCACGCCGATCAGGCCTTCATGCAGCACGAACACACCCTCTGTATGCGGCGTACCGTGGCGCGAGATGAGTGCGTAAGGATAAAGCGTCACGGCTTCACTGCGGTTGTTCAGGACTTCATCGTCGACCCTGAACAGATAATTCTTGTCGACGGAATAGGTGCGGCGGAATGTCAGCCCCTGCCCGTTATTATATTCCATTTTAACCGGCATGTCCGGCGTCAGCGAATAGCCTTCGCGCAAACTCCATTTTGCATCGGCACCGGGCACATCGAATTTTGCACCCGCCGGCGCGACATAACCCAATTCGGCATAATAACCATTGCTGGTTCCGGACGGCGAAA
>JAZKID010000009.1:44906-56640 GCA_040385045.1 Pseudomonadota bacterium
TATCATCGACCGTCTCATGATAATTTTTCAGCGCGAGGTCATCAAGGCGGCCGCCCTTGAGATTGATCGAACCATTCAGCGACGGCGTATCGATAACGACACGCTGGCTCTCGACCAAGGCTTGCTCGCGCGTTTTGATCATCACAGGCGCTGCTGCACCCGGCCCGGCCGCAGGCGCAACAGACGGCGCAGCGCCTTTCTGTTTCTGCTGCGCTTCGGTAACAGCTGCACGCGCTTTTTCTTCTTCCATGCGCGGCTTCACGATCAGGAATTGCCAGCCGACCAGCACGGCAAGAGACAATGCCATCGCCAGAACTGTATTACGCGTATTCTCGTTTTTCATGTCTTGTCCTAAAAAATGACCAAATCAGTTAAGGCGGTTTTGTGCTTTAGCAGCCGCTTTCGCCATGCTGGCCTGCAAGGTGGCAAAAGGCATCTGCAAACTTTCCTTGCGGCCGATCACGACATAATCGGCGGCACCAAACGGTGTTTCCTTATCGGACAGGCGCACCGCTTCGCGCAGGCGGCGGCGAATGCGGTTGCGCATCACGGCATTTCCCTGCCGCTTCGTCACCGTAAAACCGACGCGCGCTTCATCGTCAGAAGAAGAGTTCAAAACCTGCAGGACAAAGCCCGGCATGCGCACGGCTTCAACCTTTGCGAGCCTTAAAAAGTCAGCGCGCTTTTTGAGGCGCTTCATGGAAAAACCTTGGAAGTTTTAGGCGGAGAGACGCTTGCGCGCACGCGTACGGCGCGCGGAGAGAACCTTGCGGCCGCCCTTTGTCGACATGCGCTTGCGGAAACCATGGCGGCGTTTGCGGACAAGTTTGGAAGGCTGGTAAGTACGTTTTGGCATGGCAGACCCGAAAACAAAAACCCCCAAACGGGGGCGTGAAAGCGTTGAAAATGCTTATAAAGGAGGCTTTGCCACGCGTCAATCTTTGCCCGCGCTTTAAAAACCATATTTGGCGCTTTTACTTGCCGCCAAAGGCTAAAAAAGCGTATGATTTCCCTATGTTAGCTGGGCCTAATTATCACAGTCTGTCGGTAAAACTGCTCGGCTTTACCGTGCTTTTCGGGCTTTTGGCGGAAATCCTCATCTTTCTGCCTTCGGTCGCCGGATACCGGCTTGACTGGATCAAGGACCGGCTGGCCGCGGCGCAAACGGCGGCCCTGGTTTTCGAGGCCGCGCCCGAAGCGACCACCAAGGCCGAGATCACCCAGAAGCTTTTGCATTATGTCGGCGCGCTGACGATTTCGATCAAGAAAGGCGACAGCCGCGAACTGCTCGCCTCATGGTACGATCTCGGCATCATCGATGTCACCTACGACCTGCGTTACGAGTCGTCATGGCAATCGGTCGCCGCGTCGATGAAGGCGCTTGGCCCAAGCCCGCCGCGCACGATGCGGATTATCGGCGCGGCGCCCCTGAGTGCGGAATTCGTCGAACTCGTTCTTCCTGAAAAAGATTTGAAAAGAGACATCCGCTCTTATGCGCTGCGGATTCTTGCCGTGTCGCTTTTCATCTCCGGCGTCACGGCCGCGCTTCTTTATTTCACGTTGCATATCTTTTTCGTGCGCCCGCTGATGGCGCTGTCCGAAAACATGTCGTCGTTCCGCAGTCATCCGGAAGAGCCGCAAAACATTATCGAGCCGAGCAATCGTGCCGATGAAATCGGCGAAGCGGAAAGAACATTGCGCGCCATGCAGCAGGACCTGCAAAATGCGCTGCGCCAAAAAACGCATCTTGCTGCGCTGGGGCTTGCGGTTGCAAAGATCAGCCATGACCTGCGCAATATCTTAAGCCCCATCCAGCTTTTCGCCGACCAGCTTTCCACCCTGCCCGACCCGAGCGTACAGCGTTTTATGCCGAAAATTCTTTCCTCACTGGATCGCGCCATTTCGCTTTGTCAGAACACGCTGGCTTACGGACAGGCTTCAGAGCCCGCGCCGAAGCGACAGGTTGTTTTTCTGCGCCGCCTTGTCGACGAGATGGCCGCCATTCTCGATTTCAAGGATATCGTTTTTGAAAACGCCATTCCTGAAAACTTGCAGGTCTCTGCGGATCAGGAACAAATGTATCGCGCCCTTCTCAATCTCACGCGTAACAGCCTGCAGGCCCTCGAGCGAAAAATTCGCGTCGACGGCACACCTCAGGAACGCATCCGCATCGCCGCGCGGCCAGACGGCACGGACACATTAATAGAAGTGATGGACACGGGGCCTGGCATTCCGCCCACGGTCCGCAAAAAACTGTTTCAGCCTTTTGCTGTGACGAAAGACACCGGCGGCTCCGGTCTTGGCCTTGCGATTACCGCAGAGCTGATCCGCGGCCATGGCGGCACGATCGATCTGGTTGAAAGCGCTGAAGGTGCGCACTTTCTGATCCGGCTGCCCACGCCAAAAACCCAAAAAGCCTGACCGAATTCCCTATCATGGAGCAAGCTTTTTGAATTCATATTAAGCTGCGCGCTTGATAGCAGAATATAAAGTGAAGGCTACAAAAACGGTTTTTAGCCAAAAGGCTTGAAAGATTGCTCAGCGCCCTCTATGACAAACCAGCCGTGTGACATCACATGGCATTTCTCAGCTTATACCTGCGCGCCCGTAGCTCAGCTGGATAGAGCACCAGACTACGAATCTGGGGGTCAGGAGTTCGAATCTCTTCGGGCGCGCCAATTAACTCTTTGAAGCGATTTAGATTTTCAAAATTTAATTTTTGATGCGCTGGGCGATTTTATGCTCAGGGCACCCCCAGGGCACTCCCGAAAATCTTATTCTTCCCTGCGAAGTAAGCGCTTTAACAAGACACCTAATTTAAATTGCGCGCGGTCGCATGAAGTCTGAACTTTCTTTTTGCCAACGGGCGAAAGACCGCGTGTTAGGCGATTCAAAGATCATTATGCCTCTAGGACCTACTGCTGGAGGTCGAACAATTCTCAAGCTCCCTTCATCATCAAGCTCGATATAAGGATACAGCCCAAGAAATTCGCGCCCTCGATAATAATTTTGGCCATCTGACAGAACTGGCAATATTGCTACTCGACCGTTTTGTCCATCAAACCAACCCAATTCCCAGCACATCCACTTGGACTGATCAGCCTTTTCAGTATCAAGAAATAAGAAGCTTTCACTTAGTCCCATAATGTAGCGAATAAAAGCTGCGTTTGCAGGCGTAACCTCCCCCCGATGTTGCTCCGGTTGCGCGATCCAGTCACAGAAAACGCTGTAGCCCATTTTTGCAAGAAGGTCATAAACACCCAAGACAATTTCTGCATCATGTATAGTTTGCGACAAAAATATATCGTAGCTTGACGCATATTGGCGAGAAGTGCTCGCGAGCGAATCTTCAACGCTTAAACCTTCGAGTTTTGCTCTTTGTCGAGCACGTAGGCGAATTTCTGTTTCATGCAGAAATGGCATTTATTTATTGCCTAAGCGTTGGGTCGATAACGCTGCTTAATATCCACTGGTTGTTCGCTCGGTCTTCTGTATCTCTGCTCTTTAAATGAGATCCCCAAATGCCTATGGAATAGCGATATATAATCGAGATCATTAATAAGGTCATTTGAAACTTCGCTTAAATGTTTCGCAACCTCTAATGCCGCACCGCCTGCCGAGAGAATAGGCACAATGGATGCTTTGGGCTGTAGAGCTTGTATCAAATCAAATTCATCTATGATGCCGTTCATACCGCCAATAAATATCGCTGAGCTGAATTCGTAATCAGAGAACATTTGCGTTCGCATCGCTAGCAAGCTCTTTGGAAGATCTTGATCAAATTTTTCAATATAGGTGACATTACGAAAATTCTTATTTTCTTCAGGGAATTCGTCTTCAAAGAAATTGCTCTGATAAAGCTTTACCCATTCGCTATAATCGACGTCTAATGCTTCTGCTGCCGACCAGATCATAGGAGTAATCGCAGGATGGCCACCCCAAACTAAAAGTCGGCGCCCTAAAGTAACGTAAATAAGCGCAGATACTGCTGCGGTTATCGCAACAGAATCAGCAGTCTGCGCATAATGGGGGCAACGCTTAGGGTCGGGTACACTGGCAGATAAAAAAACAGCGTCAGTCATGATTAAGCCTTACCCCTTTCCCATCCAGAAAGAGTCCAACCAACGCCATTCAAGCGAATAGCTCGCACGGTTTTTATATTCTCATCCAGCCATTTCAAATGCTTTTGCCACTTATCGTAAATACCTATGTCATCGTACACAAGCACAGGCATTTCTTTTTGATTAGCCTGTTTTGCTTTATCAGCAACATCATGTAACAGCTCAGCTGTCGGCATGCCAGTAACAGGGTAAGCCCATATTTTTTGGTTGTCTGGCAGTCGAAGAGACACCGCGCGATGAGCGCCAATACCTTCAACTTTTCCACCAATTTGCTCAAGTTCAGCAGTCAATTTTCCCACAATACCTAAATAGCGAAATGCAATACTACGGCTTCTGACGCTTTCTGCAGTGAGAACAATTGCATTCGCAACGGTTTCAATTATTGGCCCATCACCCCCGCTGAGTTCAGTTTTATCTAAATAAATTGTCTCTGCGAGATCAGTCTGTCTGCTTGGCGTGTGGTCTGGCCAAATCACACGTACTATATGAATACCCTTAGAGCGCGCACGAGCGAACTCTTGAGCAGTCCATCTACTGTCAAAGTAAGCTGGGGTATCCAACATTATCATGACATCAGAGTCACATAAACGATGCCAGAGAATATCTTGGAATGGCTCACTAGGCCGAATGTCATGCGTGTCCAGAAAAACATCAAAGCCACGGCCACTCAAAAGGTCATGGAGCTGAACTGCAGCATTACGTGACTCAGCGCGCCTGTAACTTACGAATGCCCGTCTTTGAGGTCGAAGCAATCCGATACATTCCAATAAAGCGCACGCAAGCTCGCTCATCTGCGGATCGTCCGTCCTTCTCTTTAGTCCATTCGTTTCTCGTAAAGATTTGGGAATATGCGTCTCAAAACTACCTTCTGAATCTACAGTAGGTATGACGGGAATCTTTGAATCTATCGCTAAGTTGAGAGCGTTTTCATCAACGAATTCTGGGCCGCCAAAGTATGCTACGGCCGCAGCAAAATGACTTTTGCGCCCAATAAAGCTCTCTGCATCATGAATGATTAAATCATGTCCAACCTTGAGACCAAATTCTCCCACCATGGCTGATATCGTATTAGTGAGAATTTTTCGATCTGCCCCGGATATGTGACCTAAAATCCCTATTTCATAGGCACCTGAGGCTATCGCAGATGGCTCTTGTGTTAGCGCGGGATTACCTGTGACAACAGCGGAGATATTAGTAATTGTTGCGCGTCCTTATTGCCTCTTCGATCCATGCTTCGATATTGTTGGCAATCGAAGCATAAACCTCTTTGCTATTACTTCCCGTAGGCACTTTTAGCGGGGCAACTGATGCTAGCGTTCCTGTTCCATATGATACTTGCTGGAAAGGATTGATTCCAGGAGTGGAGGAATTCCCGTCTGTACCAAGCATTCTATCAATACGAATGCCTAATACGCCCTTCCCATCATTCCATCCTTTTTTGATTTCATGAATAACCCACGGGCGAGTGGCGGTTTCCGCACCTGTAAGAACCACAACACACGATTTTCCGTGCATTTGATTTTCGATCCAACGCTCGACAGCAGCCGAACCATTTTTCTTTACATCTTCCCAATCATTAGAAGAGCAAATTGTTTGGCCTTCTAATGCATTTATATTTCGCACTTGTTGAGTGCGCCAAAAATCTTTTGCAAAGTGAAAGCTGAAGAACACGCGTCTTGGCATAGCCGCCTCCCATTTCTTTTCTAGCTATAACATTACAAGAGTTTTATGTCATTAAATACGTCATCAATAGCTTACGTAATTATCCTTACATCAGCCTACTGGTTACATCATAAAGGCGATTGCTTCGGAGCAATAATCGTCTTGCACACCCCCCGCACCATGCAACAGCATTCTCTACAGCAAAAAGTGAAACACACGTTCCACAATGCGGGCACGGTCCCTTACGATTGAATTTTCCGTAAAAAGGGAGCAACACAGCCGCGCAAATGGTGATGACAATCGAAAGGTTTGCTAGCATTTCCGAGAAATTATTCAAAACTGCGCCAATTAAAATACCTAATGCGATCACTGCTGCAGCAACAATTATGCCGCCTCCATATGATTGTTTAGTTTCAGAGAAAGGAAATTTATTAATTTCATCAGCCATATGAACACCACTTAGTGATAAATATTGTACCGTTATTGCAATTAATTGCAATGATAGAGCATAATTTTATTATAATATGTAATAATAGTCCATAATATTCGACTGAGCCTTTGCCTAAAGCTTAGGCCATATGGCAAATCTAAAAAAACGATTTGGACGGCTATTAGCGGCGCATCGCAAGACTGCAGGCTTAACTCAAGAAGGGTTAGCAGAAGCTGCCGACGTTAGCATTGATACGATTGCAAAAATTGAAACTGGCGCAACTGGAGTAAGCTTCGAAATGATTGAGAGGCTCGCAGCTACTTTGCAAATTGAAGCAGGAGCCTTATTCGTTGAACTTGGACGCGCCAAAGCCGGAGCTTTAATATCTACTAAGTTATCCATCCTTTCGGAGGCTGAGTTAAATTGGTTGAGTGGGATTATAGACTCTGCACTGATTGCAAGAACTGACGCTTCATCAAAAAAGGCAACTAAGCTTTCGCGCCGAAAAGTTCAGACATCAAATAAATCAAAAATCTAGGACGCATTGTTTGTAAGCTGAATAAGCAAATATCTAATAAAATACAGCTTTTTCAAATAGTTGCTAGCGTTAATCTAATAAATTTGCATCAAGAATGCCAATTAATACAACTTACTAAGGTTTTTCTCCCTTCAAAACACGGGATAAACCGCTAATAAGACTTATGACAACAAGCTATCATGCAAAATACTTTGCCAATGAGCTCACTAAGCGCTTTCCATCGGATAGCCTGGAGAAGTTAGCTGGCGCGTTGTCAGATGCGCAGGTCGATCTAAATCCACACCAAATTGAAGCCGCTCTTTTTGCATTCCGCTCTCCGTTATCAAAAGGCGCAATACTTGCCGACGAAGTCGGTCTTGGAAAAACAATTGAAGCTGGGCTGCTCTTAGCTCAAAAATGGGCAGAGAGAAAACGTAAGCTGCTGGTAATTGCCCCCTCTAACCTTCGCAAGCAATGGAGCCAGGAGCTCTCCGACAAATTCTTTCTTCCTTCTGTTATTTTAGAAAACAAAACATTCAATGGATTTATCAAAAATGGGAATTTGAACCCGTTTGACCAAAATGAGATTGTTATCTGCTCCTATCAATTCGTTAAGAGTAAAGAACCCTATGTGCGCCAAGTGCCATGGGATTTGGTAATCATCGATGAAGCGCACAGGCTTCGTAATGTTTACAAGCCAAACAATAAAATTGCTAACTCGATTAAAAAAGCCGTTGAGCCTTTTTCGAAAGCTCTTTTGACAGCCACACCTTTGCAAAACTCATTGTTGGAATTATTCGGCCTAGTGAGCATTATTGACGACTATGCTTTTGGTGATCTGAAAAGCTTCAAATCGCAGTTTACACGCCTTGGTAATGAAGAAGATTTTGCTGATCTGAAAGAGCGCTTGAAGCCAATATGCAAGCGTACGTTACGCAAGCAGGTGCTTGAATATATCAATTACACTAATCGTCACGCGATCGTTCAAGAGTTCAATCCGACTGAAGAAGAGCAGCAACTCTACGATCTAGTTACAGAATATCTACAAAGGCCAAATTTATATGCGCTGCCCTCAGGTCAGCGACAGCTTATGACTCTAATTCTGCGTAGGCTGCTTGCTTCATCCACTTACGCTATTTCTGACACATTTCTTGGTCTCGCTAACAAGCTCGAAGCTGCCGCTAAGGAAGCAGAGCCAGTCGAAGATATTCCTCAGGGCATCGAAGAAAACTACGAAGAGATTGATGAGCTGCTTGATGAGTGGGACGAAGACACTGAAGAGAACGCAGAACAAAAAGAAGCACTCACAACGCAGCAGCTTAGCGAATTGAAAGAAGAGTTGGCGTCATTAAGGCAGTTTCACGATCTGGCCAAGTCGATTCAAAAGAATTCTAAAGGAGAGGTGTTGCTTACAGCCCTTCGGCGCGGGTTCGCTGCGGCGGCCGATGCGCGCAAAGTGCAGGGTTCTGCTAATCTACAGCAAAAAGCCATTATTTTTACGGAGTCACGAAGAACGCAAGAATATCTTTACAACATTCTTGAGCAAACAGAATTTAAGGGAAAAATCGTTCTGTTCAATGGCTCAAACACCGATCTCAAATCGAAGGAAATTTATCAGAATTGGCTCAAGCACAACACGGGCACTGATAAAGTAAGTAACTCTCCTACGGCTGATAAGCGCGCTGCGCTGGTAGAATATTTCCGTGACGAAGCAGAAATTATGATCGCGACTGAAGCTGCGGCTGAAGGTATTAATCTTCAGTTCTGCAATCTGCTTGTGAATTATGATCTTCCCTGGAATCCGCAACGCATTGAGCAGCGCATTGGTCGTTGCCATCGTTATGGGCAGAAATTTGATGTCGTTGTCGTCAATTTCCTGAACAAGAAAAATGCTGCTGACCAACGCGTGTATCAGCTCTTGGATGAAAAGTTTCGCCTATTTAATGGCGTCTTTGGTGCAAGCGATGAGGTGCTTGGAGCCGTTGAATCAGGCGTAGATTTTGAAAAGCGTATTGCTGGCATTTATCAAAAATGCCGGAATCCCCAGCAAATTGCCTTTGAGTTTGATGAGCTACAAAAAGAACTGGAAACTGAGGTAGACGACGCCAAGAAATCTGCAAGGGAGATGTTGCTCAATAATTTCGATCAAGAGGTTATCGAGAAGGTCAAAGTTGATAGCTCTAAATATCTAAGCAAGTTAGAAGATCGTCTTTGGAGGCTCACGCGGTACGAACTCAATCAGTACGCAGACTTCAATGACCCCGATATGAGCTTCATGCTTCTGCAGAATCCGTTTTCTGGTGAGAATATTCATAACGGACCCTATCGGCTGGGCAAAAAAGTAGAGGACGCTAATACATACCGTTTGGGCCATCCCTTAGCGCAACGTCTGATCCAAAGGTCAAAAGAAGCGGCTACTTCACAAGCTTGCGTTGAATTCAAGCTGACAGGCTCAGGAAAAAACATTTCTGTGTTGAAGAATGTCGCCGGCAAGTCGGGCTGGCTGCGTTGTATGAAGCAAAGCATTAGCGCCTTTGAATTAGAAGAGCATATATTGCTAGCCGGTATCCTGGATGATGGGACGTCGCTAGATGAAGTTCAGTGCGCCCGCCTATTTGATCTAGATGGAACAACTGTAGCCAATCAGCAATCTTCGGATGAGGTCACTTTGCGATTGCAAGAATTAATCGCCAAACAGTCTAATACTCTAGTCGCAGCTCTATCAGAGAAAAACGGCGTATGGTTTGATGCCGAGATGGAGAAGCTTGATAAGTGGGCTGAAGATAAGCGCCATGCGTTAAAGCAGCAACTAAAAGAGACTGATGATCAGTTAAAGGAAATCAAGAGACTTATCCGACAGGCAGGTAATTTACCTGATAAGCTGGAGCAGCAAAAGAAAGCCCGTAAGCTTGAAAATAAGCGCGATGAGGCTTGGAAAGAATATGACGCCGCCGCGAAAGAGGTTGAAGTGCAGAAAGATCAGCTCATTGATATGGTGGAAGCACGCCTAAAACAGCAGATCAGTAACGAAGACCTCTTCACCATTCAGTTTCGATTGCATTAAAGGACAGTCTTATGAGTCAAGCACAAGCTCAAAAAATGAACCTCGCCTCCCTCGATATTGCAGAGGATAAGCGTGAGCAATTGAAGCTTGCGCTGGAGCATTTACTGCCTGAAGCAGTGAACGAGAGCGGTGTTGATTTCGATCAATTGAAACGGGCCTTAGGCGAGTGGGTTGAGCCGGGCAAAGAGCGCTTCGGGTTGCAATGGCCGGGGAAAGCAGACTGCATAAAAATTATTCAGCAGCCGAGTATTGCTACGCTCAAGCCTTGCCGTGAAGAGTCCATCAATTTCGATGATACAAGAAACCTTTTTATCGAAGGCGACAATCTCGAAGTTTTAAAACTTTTGCAAAAGTCGTATTTTAGCAAAGTAAAAATGATCTATATCGACCCACCTTATAACACAGGCAATGAATTTATTTATCCAGACAAGTTTGCAGAGACACTCGATACTTACCTCGAATATACGGGGCAAAAAGATAGTGAGGGGCGTAAATTCTCAACTAATACAGATGCTCAAGGTCGCTATCACTCTCGTTGGTTAAATATGATGTATCCGCGCCTTTATTTGGCACGAAACCTAATGCGAGATGACGGTGTAATTTTTATTAGCATCGATGATAATGAAGCCGCTAATTTAAAAAAAATGTGCGATGAGATATTTGGCGAAGAAAATTTCATAGCCAACATTATTTGGCAAAAAGTTTTCTCGCCCAAAAATACAGCTCAGTTCTTTTCAGAAGATCACGATTACATCTTAACGTACGCTAAAAGCAAAACTGCATGGAAGCCGGAATTGTTAGAGCGATCCGAACAGTCAGTTGCACGCTATACAAATCCCGATAATGATCCCAGAGGACCTTGGATGTCGGGCGCGATTCAGGCCAGGAATTATTACAGCAAAGGGCAATATGAAGTTAGAAGCCCCTCGGGAGAAAAATATAGCAATCCCAAGGGTACATATTGGCGTTTCTCAGAAGAGAGATTTCACGAATTAGATAAAGATAATAGAATTTGGTGGGGTGAAAGTGGCGGTAATGTTCCTCGTTTAAAAAGATTTTTGAGCGAAGTTAAGCAAGGCGTAGTGCCACAAACATTGTGGTTTTATTCTGACGTCGGACATACTCAAGAAGCGAAAGAGGAGCTTCTTGATTTTGTTGAATTTGAAAACACAGAAAATGTTTTAAATTCTGTAAAGCCGTCTCGATTAATAAAAAAAGCTCTTCATATTGCTACTAAAAAAGATTCTAAAGATATCATCCTTGATTTCTTTTCTGGTAGCGCCAGCGCAGCTCAGGCGGTCTTACAACAGAATGTTGAGGACAATGGGAATAGAAATTTTATTATGGTTCAACTTCCCGAGCCTTTAAATGTAGAAGAAACGAAAGTTAAAACTATTGCGGATTTAGGAAAATCACGCATACGCAACGTAATTGCACGCGCGAAGGAAGATTTAGGTCAAAAGCTTGATTTTGAGGTTGGCGTAATTGATTTAGGATTCAAGGTATTAAAATTAGATCGTTCAAATTTTAACGTCTGGGAAGGAAGTCTCGATAAAATTCGCGACCTAGAGCAGCAGTTAGAATTGCACGTTGACCATATCAACGATGCTAGTACGCCTGAAGATATCCTCTACGAATTGCTACTGAAATCTGGCTTTTCGCTTACGACGAAAATTGAAAAAGTGAAGTTGGTTGGTAAGGAAGCATTCTCAATTGAGGGTGGTGCGCTACTGATTTGCCTTGAAAAGGAACTCACTACCGAACTCATTGACGCTTTGGCCGATGCTAACCCTTTGCAAGTGATCTGTCTTGATGAAGGCTTTAAAGGCAATGACCAGCTGAAGGCGAATGCTGTTCAAACTTTTAAGGCGCGGGCGCAAGAGCAAGAGAGCGAAATCGTATTCAAAACCGTCTAGTTCAAAATCGTCTAGGAGGGCGCA
>JAZKID010000009.1:56650-57579 GCA_040385045.1 Pseudomonadota bacterium
AGGGCGCAATGGGGCAGCAAGATTTAGATATCAGTGAGCTTGTTTCAAAAATTGAGCGCGGTGAAATCCGCTTGCCAGAAATGCAACGCCAATATGTTTGGCGCGGAACACGCGTGCGCGATCTGCTCGACTCCCTCTATCGTGGTTATCCTTCAGGGACAATTTTAACCTGGGAGACTGATGAAGCCGTTCCTACGCGCAATTTTGCCATAAGCCAGGAAACAAGCCAGCAGCATAGCTATCAATTGCTGCTAGATGGCCAGCAGCGCCTTACTTCTCTGTCCGCCATTCTAAGAGGCGAGCCTGTCTTCGTACGCAACCGAAAGAAGCCTATCGACATTCTCTTTAATCTCGATCACCCGGATGCACTTGAGGTTGTTACTGAGGTTTTTGAAAACGATGATGCTGATGAAGACGATGACGCAGATTCTGAAGCTGATGAAGCCAATGATGATGAACTTCTAAAACGATTTAATAAAATGGCCTTTGTTGTAGCAACGAACAAACTAGCCAATCTGCCGCAATGGGTATCCGTTACGGAAGTCTTTAAAGCGAACAGCGACAAGCCTTTCCTGCACAAGGCAGGCGTCGTTTCTATGGATGACCCTAAGTATGATAAATATACAGAACGGCTAAAGAAACTCCGCGATATTAAAAGCTATTCCTATCGGGTTCACTTTCTTGAGCGTGAAAAATCATATGAGGAAGTCACTGAAATCTTTGTGCGCGTGAATTCACTCGGGGCTAAGCTCCGTAGCTCTGACCTTGCCCTAGCGCAGATAACTGCCACTTGGCGTAATTCTCTAAAAACATTCCAGGAGCTTCAGGAGCAGTGCAAAGAGTATGGTTTTGATCTCGACCTGTCTCTTTATTTAAAAACAATGATTGCCTTCGCTACAGGGCAGTCGCGCTTCAAAAGCGTGGGTAAT
>JAZKID010000010.1:0-1413 GCA_040385045.1 Pseudomonadota bacterium
CAATGTGCAGACAGGGCAGGAAGTGAAGACAGGCGAGATCGTAGCCGTCGTCGAAGCCATGAAAATGGAAAATCAGCTGCGCTCTGAGCGTGACGGTACCATCAAGTCGATCGGCGTCAAGGTTGGCGATACGCTGGCTGTCGATGCCATCATGATGGAATTTGCATAATTCCGCGAAACAATTCATTTTGATATTATGCAATGGCAGGATGAAGGTGTTCTCTTGAATTTGCGCGCGCATGGCGAAGGCCATGCCGTTGCGGAAATTTTGACGCAGGCGCATGGCCGCCATCTCGGTCTCGTTCGCGGCGGTTTGAGCCGGCGTATGCGCCCAAGCCTTCAGTCCGGAAACAGTTTCAATGTCACGTGGAATGCGCGGCTGGAATCGCATCTCGGCAATTACACACTTGATCTTGCAACAGAGCGCGCCGGAGGATGGCTTTACAGTTCGTCATCCTTGCAGGCCTTGAGTACGCTGACATCACATCTTCATTTGCTGGCTGAACGCGAACCACACCCTGAACTTTATGAACCGCTTTTAAAGTTACTCGACGTCATCGATGATCCGAAAAAATCCGCAGCGGCGGTGATTCAATATGAACTCACACTTTTGCAGGCGCTCGGTTTCGGTCTCGATCTGGAGCGCTGTGCTGCGACGGGGGAAACAGAAAATCTCACGCACGTTTCGCCGCGTACGGGCCGCGCGGTCGGGCAGCAAGCAGCGGCGCCTTATGCCGACCGTCTGTTCCGCCTGCCGGATTTTTTGCGGAGTGGTGAAGACATGGCAATTCAGCCGGATATTGCAGACGGCGCGCGTTTGACAGGGTATTTTTTACTGGAACATCTTTATGCGCCGCGCGGGCTTTTCCTGCCGGAAGCGCGCACAAGCTTCTTCAAAACTGCGAAAGCCGCCTAAAAGAGACTTGAGATTAGACGCCGACACGCTTAACCCTTGATATATGGCCAAACGTCCTACCGCATCCGCCGCTCTCAGCGTTATCGAACCCGTCGATTTCAACACGGCGCTTGAAGAGCGCTATCTGTCTTACGCGCTATCGACGATCATGAACCGCGCTTTGCCGGATGTGCGCGACGGGTTGAAGCCCGTGCACCGCCGCCTGCTGTATGCGATGCGCGAGTTGAACTTGAATCCGAACACCGCATTCAAGAAATCGGCGCGCGTCGTCGGCGACGTGATCGGTAAATTTCACCCGCATGGTGATCAATCTGTATATGACGCGCTTGTGCGCCTCGCGCAGGGGTTTGCGCAGCGTTATCCGCTGGTCGACGGGCAGGGCAATTTCGGTAACATTGACGGCGATAACCCCGCCGCAATGCGTTATACCGAAGCGCGCCTGACGACAACGGCCGTACTGCTGCTTGATGGCCTGAACGAAGATGCTGTCGACTTTC
>JAZKID010000010.1:1423-4900 GCA_040385045.1 Pseudomonadota bacterium
CTTTCGTGATAATTATGATGGTTCGGAAAACGAGCCGGTCGTTCTGCCTGCCGCGTTTCCGAATTTGCTGGCGAACGGTTCATCAGGGATCGCCGTCGGCATGGCGACATCCATCCCGCCGCACAATGCGGGCGAAGTCATCGCTGCTGCACTTTATCTCATTGATCATCCGGATGCGACAACAACGCAGCTTTTGAAAAAAGTACCGGGGCCGGATTTCCCGACTGGCGGGTTCCTGGTCGACGGTCCGGCCGTTTTCAAAGAAGCTTACAACAGCGGGCGCGGCAGTTTCCGCTTGCGCGCGCGCTGGCACAAGGAAGAGCAGGCGCGCGGCTCTTATATTATCGTCGTCACTGAAATTCCTTACAGCGTTTCGAAATCGCGCCTTGTCGAACGGCTTGCCGAACTGATCACCGACAAAAAACTTCCCGTTCTGGAAGACGTGCGCGATGAGTCAACGGAAGATATCCGCCTTGTTCTCGAGCCGAAAAGCCGCAATGTCGAACCCGAGCTGCTGATGGAAACATTATTCAAGCTTACCGAGCTTGAAACGCGCATCCAGCTGAACATGAATGTGCTCGCCAAGGGGCAGGTGCCGATGGTGCTGCCGCTGCGCGAAGTGATCGTGCAATGGCTCGATCATCGCCGCGACGTGCTGGTCCGCCGCTCGACATACCGGCAGAATGAAATCGAGCGGCGCCTTGAAATCCTCGAAGGTTATCTTGTCGTTTATCTCAACCTCGACAAGGTCATCAAAATTATCCGCACGCAGGATGAGCCGAAGCCTGCGCTCATCAAGGCGTTCAACCTGACCGAGCTGCAGGCGGATGCCATTCTGAATATGCGCCTTCGCGCTTTGCGCAAGCTTGAGGAAATGGAACTTCGCGGCGAGCATGACAAGCTTTCAAAAGAACTGAAAGGTTTGAAAGCGCTGCTGAAGTCGGAGGACAAGCAGTGGCAGTTGATCCGCGATCAGCTGAGCGAGCTTGCAAATCTTTATGGCAAGACAAATCCGCTTGGGCGCCGCCGCACCGAATTCAGGGAAATGGGCGAAGCGCCGGCAATCGATATGCGCGAAGCGATGGTGGAACGCGAACCGATCACGGTCATCCTGTCTGAAAAAGGCTGGGTGCGTTCCATGAAAGGCCATGAACTTGATCTGAAATCGCTTGCCTTCAAGGCCGACGATCAGCTGGCTTTTTCGTTGTCTGCACAGACAACTGACACACTGCTGCTGTTTGCAACCAACGGAAAATTTTACAGCCTCGATGCCTCGAAACTTCCGGGTGGTCGCGGCCATGGCGAACCGGTGCGATTGATGATCGATCTTGAGCAGGGCGCCGATATTATCGACCTGCATGTTCATGATCCGGACGCGAAGCTCGCTGTCGCAAGTACGGCGGGCGATGGCTTTATCGTCGAGGAAAAAGACGTCATCGCCAATACGCGCAAAGGCAAGCAGGTGATGAACCTCAAAGATGGCGAGAAAGCCGTGGCATTAACGGTGGCAAGCGGCGATCATATTGCGGTGATCGGCACGAACAGGAAGATGCTGATTTTCAAGATTGATGATCTTCCGGTCATGCCGCGCGGCAAGGGCGTACGCCTGATGAAGTACGCAACCGGTAAACTTGCAGATATTAAAATTTTCACGATTAAGGACGGCTTAACTTACACCGACACCGCAGGGCGCACGCATTTCGTCGAAGAGCTCAAGACTTACAAGGGTGAACGTGCGCAAGCAGGACGCATCGTTGCCGGATTTCCGAAAACAAACAAATTTAACAATTCATGATTGGGAAAGCTTAAGCACAGGCTTTGATTGCGGCATCGCTCTCTCTTGCTATGGTTGGTGCAAGTTGGAGATGAGACATGAGCGCGATAAATAAAGTTGCACCGGAATTAAAAATGCAGCAGGCCCAGCAGGCACAATTCGATGCCAATCTTGATGGCATGCTTGAAGCCTTGACGGGCGCTTATAACAGAATGGCTAAAGCCAATAATAACAAAGGCAACCTGTCTTGAGTGTCGCTCAACCTGCGAGTGTGCAGTACGGCAGCGACACTTCTGCCCAGAATGGGCAAGATTTTTCAGCAACACTGAAAACGAATTATCACGCCGCGGCGGAAAACATTGCCGGCATGGTCGATGGACAACAGGATTTTCTTCAGCAATTATGGGCTGACGAAAGCTGGAAAGAAACTGCTTTTTAAAAAGAGAACGAGGATATCATGGCAATCAAGGGCATTGGGAATAACGGCGGAAATAATTTGCCTGTAAATAATCAGTCACTTGCTGATAAAATGAATGCAGCTTTCCAATTAGCCAAGGCAGGCGAATTTCCATATCAGCGTAAGGGCGAATTCCCTTGGCAATAATGGACCGGCGTTAAGCCGCTTCTGGTTTTTCCAAAATATTTAATGACATAGCCGCTGATCTTGGAAACAAGATTGGCGGTATTTTCTTGGAAAAATATTTGTGCTAGGGGTTCAGGATGAAATTTGACTAAAAGGAAAATAATGATGGTTGCGCCAGTTGCAAATAAACTGACATCTCTAATTGAAAAGAACGCGATCGATAATTTTTCACTGGTTTTGACGAATTCGCAAACCCGCGAAGAATATGTCGATAAATTTATGACTGAGACAAAAAAGTTCGAGAAGGACGGTAAGCTGAATTATAAACTGCTGGCTGACTACCTGAATAAAGAGCTGAAGGCAGCAAAGTTGGATAAATCAGCTATCTGGGGTGCTGGCAAAAAGGGTGACATAACGCCAGGTGATCTAGAGGTCACCTATAACGTCAATAAAAATCTTCAGAACCAGCAAGGCTATTCTTTTACATCAGAAGATTTCAGAGATTCTTTGGCTAATAAAATGGCTAAAGTTCAGAATCTGAAATCGAAAGCTGAGATTGAAGACGAAAAGAAATGGCAGGAAACCAAAAAGAAGCTGGATGATATGATGAAGGAACTTTATCCTGACTGGGGCAAGGATAACTAATTTCTATTCAAATTATTGCGCTTAATGCCCGTGCTCGGCATTAAGCCGCTTCCACTTTTCCTAATCTCTTGTCCAGATAGCCGGCGACTTCAGAAATGAGGTCGTCGACATTTTTTTCGAAGAAGTGGTTCGCGCCGGGAATAATGCTGCGGTCGATCGCGATGCCGCGTTGTGTTTTCAGTTTCTCGATCAGTGTGTCGACATCGCGCAGCGGCACCACCGCATCCTTGTCGCCGTGAACGAACAGGCCGGATGACGGGCAGGGCGCGAGAAATGAAAAGTCATACAGGTTCGCAGGTGCGGCGATAGAAATGAAACCTTCCACTTCCGGGCGGCGCATCAGCAATTGCATGCCGATCCACGCACCGAACGAAAAACCGGCAATCCAGCAGGAGCGCGCATCCGGTACAATGGTCTGCACCCAGTCGAGAGCGGCAGCCGCATCCGACAATTCACCCGAACCGTGGTCGAAAAT
>JAZKID010000010.1:4910-5991 GCA_040385045.1 Pseudomonadota bacterium
AACACCGAAAAGTTGCGCTTCACGAACATATAAAACAAATTATAGACGACCTGATTGTTCATCGTCCCGCCGAATTCAGGGTGAGGGTGCAGCACCAGCGCGATCGGCGCGTTGCGCTGTTTCGATGGCTGGAAACGCCCTTCGAGGCGGCCGGCAGGGCCGGTAAAATTCACTTCAGGCATTGAGAATCCTTCAGAAGAGAGAAAATCTTTTCATTTCTTAGAATATAGGAACGGAAAAAGCGATAAAAAAAGCGCGTCAGCTTCAGCCCTTATTGCTGTCGGCGGCATGCAATTTGTGCATGACGCGATGAAAAACCGGCCCGAGCAGAAGCCCTGTCATCGCGATCAGCAGCAGGCCGCAATAAATCGCATAGGCACCTGCGAAGATTTTAGAGGCGTCGCTATGAAGCTCTGCCACAGGCCCCATACCGCCCAGAATCATGGCCGCATTGAGGAAGGCATCGACCCAGCCAAGATCGTCGAGATAATGATAGCCGGCCATGCCAACGATGAGGGAGATGGCGATCACGGCGAGCGCGAAAAGCAGGTTAAGGCCAAGCCGCGCGAAGAAAAGCGAACGCTTCGCCAAAGGCTGCTTGAGTGTTTCAAGATGAATGCTGCGCATGAACTGTTCCTTTGCGCTTCTTTTATCTGGTCAAATAATCTTTTGCATGTTTAAAAACGGCCAAGTTTAAAAAATGCGGATTTATCTCGACCATAACGCCACCACGGCGCTGCGTCCCGAAGCCAAAGCCGCCGCCGAAGCGGCGATGGCGTTGACGGGAAATGCCTCGTCCATCCATATGGAAGGCCGTGCCGCGCGGGCACTGATCGAAGATGCGCGCGCTTCTGTTGCCGCTGTCGTCGGCGGGCAACCAAAAAATATCTTTTTTACATCGGGCGGTAGCGAGGCGGCGGCAACATTGCTTGCTCCCGGTTTCAGCTATGCCAGTACAAAGCCTGCGACCCGGCTGATCATTTCGTCGATCGAACATTCCTGCGTACTGAGCGGCGGGCGTTTTTCGTTTGAAAAAGTAGCGCGGGCGCCTGTGACGGCTGATGGCATTATCGATATCGCC
>JAZKID010000010.1:6001-6790 GCA_040385045.1 Pseudomonadota bacterium
AATGCTCAACGTGTCCGATGAGCCCGCACTGGTTGCGGTAATGCTGGCGAATAATGAGACCGGCATCATCCAGCCGATTGCCGAACTGGGCCGTCTGGTGCGCGCGCATGGCAGTTACCTGATCTGCGATACCGTGCAGGCGCTGGGCAAGATCGATTTCGATTTCGCAACGCTGGGCGCCGATGCCATTTTTGTCTCGGCCCATAAAATTGGCGGCCTGCCGGGGGTGGGGGCTATCATCCACGCGCCCGGGGCGAATATCGGCAGTCCGCTCATCAGGGGTGGCGCACAGGAGAGCAATTTCAGGGCCGGAACCGAGAATTTGCCTGGAATCGCCGCTTTTGGGGCAGCCAGCCGCGTTTTGGCCCAAAAAAGCGGCGAAGAGCGTTTGAAAATAAAGGCTTTAAGGGACTTTATGGAAGCCCGCCTGTGCTCTATATCAAAAGAGTGCGCGGTTGCTGGCGCGTCCCAGCCCAGGCTTGGCAATACGACCTATATGACCGTTCAGGGCCGCAAGGCCGAAACGCTGGTCATCGCGCTGGATCTGGCCGGCATTGCTGTCGGGGCGGGTTCAGCCTGTACATCCGGCAAGCTGTCGCCCAGCCATGTGCTGACGGCGATGGGAAAGACAGCGGAAGAAGCACAATCAAAAGTTGCTGCTGTTGCGAATCCGATCATTACTGGTTTGAAATCAAAAGGAATTGAAGAGAAAGATTTAAAAACAGCTGGTTTCAATACGTATCCTGTATACGATTATCCATCAGTTGCTCCATGTTATGCCGGTGCATG
>JAZKID010000010.1:6800-15267 GCA_040385045.1 Pseudomonadota bacterium
AGAAGCACGCAGCGCCCTGCGCATCAGCCTCGGCTGGACGACGACAGAGCGTGATATTGAAATGTTTTGCGAAGAGTGGGCCCGCATCTTCGTTTGAAATTTTTGGGTCAGCAGGCTTTTGAACCTGCAATAGGAGATTTTGAAGTGCCGGCAGTACAGGAAACAGTCGATCAGGTAAAATCGATCGACGTCGATCAATATAAATACGGCTTCGTCACCGATATCGAAACCGAGAAAGCGCCGAAGGGCCTTTCCGAAGATATCGTGCGTTTCATTTCGGCCAAGAAAAAAGAACCGGCATGGATGCTGGAATGGCGCCTCGATGCTTACAAGCGCTGGCGGCAGATGATCGAACCCGCTTGGGCCAAGGTCGATTATCCGAAAATCGATTACGACGATCTTTATTATTATTCCGCACCGAAAAGTTCGCCCGGCCCGAAATCGATCGAAGATGTCGATCCCGAATTGCTGCGCACTTACGAGAAGCTAGGTATTCCGTTGCGCGAGCGCGATGTGCTGCTTGGCATTCAGGGCGCACGTGTTGCCGTCGATGCCGTCTTTGACAGTGTGTCCGTCGTCACGACATTCAAGGACGAGTTGGCAAAAGTCGGCGTCATCTTCTGCTCGATCTCGGAAGCGCTGCAAAACCACCCCGATCTCGTGAAAAAATATCTCGGCACGGTGGTGCCGGTGACGGACAATTATTTTGCCACGCTGAACTCCGCAGTATTTTCAGACGGCTCGTTTGTTTATATCCCGCCTGGCGTAAAATGCCCGATGGAATTGTCGACCTATTTCCGCATCAACGAAAAAAACACCGGCCAGTTCGAGCGTACGCTGATCATCGCAGATAAAGGCTCTTACGTTTCCTATCTCGAAGGCTGCACCGCACCGATGCGCGACGAGAACCAGTTGCACGCAGCGGTCGTCGAACTCATTGCACTGGAAGATGCCGAGATCAAATATTCCACCGTGCAGAACTGGTATCCCGGCGATGCGAACGGCAAGGGCGGCATCTACAATTTCGTGACAAAGCGCGGCGACTGCCGCGAGAAGAACGCAAAGATTTCATGGACGCAGGTCGAGACCGGTTCGGCAATCACATGGAAATATCCAAGCTGCATTTTGCGCGGCGATAATTCGCGCGGCGAATTTTATTCCATCGCCGTTTCGAACGGCAAGCAGCAGGTGGATAGCGGCACCAAAATGATCCACCTTGGCAAGAATACGACCAGCAAGATCATCTCGAAAGGCATTTCTGCAGGTCAGTCGTCGAACACCTATCGCGGCTTGGTAAGCGCCCATAAGAAAGCCAGAGGCGCGCGCAATTTTACGAATTGCGACAGCCTGCTGATCGGCGACAAATGCTCGGCGCATACGGTGCCCTATATTGAGGCAAAAACCGCGCATGCGATTTTCGAACATGAAGCGACGACATCGAAAGTCTCCGACGATCAAAAATTTTACGCCATGCAGCGTGGATTGTCAGGCGAAGAGGCGGTGGCGTTGATCGTCAACGGTTTCGTGAAAGACGTTCTTCAGCAGTTACCGATGGAATTCATGGTGGAAGCGCAGAAGCTGATCGCCGTCAGTCTTGAAGGAAGCGTCGGCTGATGCACCCTGCTTTGAAAAACGAAACGGCCATGCTGCAGGCCATCGATCATGTGCAGATTGCCATGCCGGTTGGCGGTGAGGATGTGGCGCGCAGCTATTACGATAAATTGCTGGGCCTTGGTGAAGTGCCGAAACCGCCGAAGCTTGCCGTGCGCGGCGGCTGCTGGTTCGAGAGCGGGTCAATCAGATTGCATCTTGGTGTCGAAAAAGATTTTCGTGCCGCTAAAAAAGCGCATGTTGCGATCAATGTGCGTGGCGGGCAGGATTTGCGCCGCAAACTCACGACAGCTGGTTTCATGGTGAAAGACGATGACGAAATTGACGGTGTCGTGCGCTTTTTCAGCGAGGACCCGTTCGGCAACAAAATTGAATTCATAGAAATATAGACAGGATATATCATGCTCGAAATTAAAAACCTCACCGCCGAAATCGAAGGCAAAAAAATTCTCAATGGCATTAACCTCACGGTGCCGACCGGTGAAGTGCACGCCATCATGGGGCCAAACGGTTCCGGAAAATCGACACTTTCCTATATTCTGGCGGGCCGCGCCGATTATGAAGTAACGGGCGGCGATATCCTGCTCGATGGCGAATCCATTCTTGAGATGGAAGTTGATGAGCGTGCCGCAAAGGGCCTGTTTCTCGCATTCCAGTATCCGCTAGAAATTCCGGGTGTGACGACGATGACATTTCTGAAAGCGGCTTACGAAGCGCAGGCAAAAAAGCGCGGTGAAAAATTATTGTCGCCCGGCGATTTCCTGAAAAAAGTGCGCGCCGCGTCCGCCAAACTCGGTATTGATGACGAGATGCTGAAGCGCGGGCTCAATGTCGGGTTTTCCGGCGGCGAAAAGAAGCGCATGGAAATTTTGCAGATGGCCATTCTCGAGCCGCAGCTTGCCGTGCTCGACGAAACGGATTCCGGCCTCGATATCGACGCGCTGAAAATCGTTGCCGATGGCGTGAATGCCTTGCGCGCGAAAAACCGCAGCTTCCTCGTCATCACGCATTACCAGCGCCTGCTGAACTATATCGTGCCGGACAAGGTGCACGTGCTCACCAAAGGCAAGATCGTCAAGACCGGTGGCAAGGAACTCGCGCTCGAACTCGAAGCACAGGGTTACGCCGGTTACGGCGAGGCGGCATAATGAGATCGATGTCAGCCATACGTACCAAGGCCGAAGAAGTCGTTCTGGAAACAATCAATGAAGAAGCTGACAGTGCGGCTGCACAATGGTTTGCGGAAACAGGCCTTCCTCATCGCCGTATGGAAGCATGGAAATATACAGATATCCGTGCGTTCTGGCGAGAGCCGCTAAAATCTGCGCCGCAGCCCGATGCGGCAACTATCAAAGAGGCTGAAGCGTTGGCGCCGCTTCCGGAGTCGAAGTTCCTGCTGACATTCGTCAACGGCTGGCTGACGTCAAAAGCGGGCGTTCCTCAGGGTGTCACAATTCAACCGGTTCAAAACGATACGGCGCCTGCTCTGTGGGACGATCCCGCACTGAAACTGAATGCCGTATTGACCGGCGCGACAGTGATGATCACAATTCCTGATGGCGTCACGCTCGATGCGCCGCTGCATCTGAATTATCGAATGGCAGGCGCTCCATCCTCAACATATCCGAGTGTCCATATTCACGCCGGTAAAGACAGCCGCGTCACTATTATCGAAACGCATGTCAGTGCCGAAGAAACATATGTGTTGAACAGTACGCTCATTATTACGTGCAGCAGGGGTGCGGAAGTTTCGCATGTTCGCGTTCAGACGCAGGGAAGCAAGACATTGAACATTGTTTCGACCGATGTTCGCTTAAATGAAAACGTTCGTTTCTCGTCTTTTGCGCTGGAAGAAGGCGCGGCTCTTTCGCGCAATCAATATTTCGTCACCCAAGCCGGTGAGGAGACGGAAATTTCGCTTTCCGGTATTTCGCTGGGTAAGGGCAAGCAACATCTCGACACAACCTTGGTCATTGACCACAGCGTGCCGAACAGTGTCAGCCGCGAAATGTTCAAGCAGGTCTTGACCGGTGAATCGCATGGCGTATTTCAGGGCAAGATTATCGTGCGGCCTCATGCGCAAAAAACCGACGGGCAGATGAATGCGCGCGGGCTTTTGCTCAGCGACGATGCAGAATTTTACGCCAAACCCGAGCTTGAAATTTATGCCGACGATGTGCTGTGTGCCCACGGTGCGACGGCGGGTCAGCTCGATGAAGATCTTTTGTTCTATCTGCGTGCTCGCGGGCTTCCGGAAGGCGAGGCGCGGGCCATGCTGGTTTCGGCATTCGTCGGCGAGGCGCTGGAGAAAATAGATCATGAGCCGCTGCGCGAAGCTTTAAGCGCTCGCTGCGAGGCATGGCTGAAGGAAAACCTGCATTGACCGTAGCCGCGCCACGCCAGAAACCGGCATCTTTCGATGTGGCAGCAGCGCGCGCAGATTTTCCGATCTTGTCGCGGAAAGTGAATGGCAAGCCGCTAATCTATTTCGATAGTGCCGCTTCAGCGCAGAAACCCATTCAGGTTCTGGATGCGATGCGTCATTTTGCGGCAACAGATTACGCCAATGTGCATCGCGGACTGCACACATTGGCTAATCGCGCGACAGAAGCCTATGAAGGTGCGCGGAAAAAAGTTCAGCAATTCATCAATGCGCCGGAAGGCACGGTGATTTTCACGCGTTCGGCAACCGAAGCCATCAATCTCATAGCGCAAAGCTTCGGCAACGAAGTGATCGGCGAGGGCGACCAGATGGTTCTTTCCATTATGGAACATCACTCCAATATCGTGCCGTGGCATTTTCACCGCGAACGGCGCGGCGCGAAAATCGCATGGGTCGATGTGCAGGATGACGGCAGCTTCGATCTCGATCTTTTCGAAAAATCGCTGATGCCAAAAACAAAGATCGTCGCGATAACCCACGTCTCGAATGTGCTGGGCACAGTGACGCCGGTTAAAGAGATCGTGCGCATTGCGCATGCGCGCGGCATCCCGGTGCTCATTGATGGCAGCCAGGGCGCTGTGCACCAGAAAATCGATGTGCAGGATCTGGGCGCGGATTTTTATATTTTCACAGGCCACAAACTCTATGGCCCGACCGGCATCGGCATACTTTATGCCAAAGCCGAACATCTTGCACGCATGCGGCCCTATCAGGGTGGCGGCGAAATGATCGATGTGGTGACGAAAGACAGCGTCACCTATCTTGAAGCGCCGCAAAAGTTTGAAGCCGGCACACCGCCGATTATCGAAGCTGTCGGCTTAGGAAGCGCGATTGATTATATCAACTCTTTTGATCGCGATGCACTGATTGCTCATGAGCACGATCTTGTGTCTTACGCGCAGCAGAAACTACAGGCAATGGATGGCATCAGGCTGATCGGCACGGCACCCGGCAAGGCGGCGATTATCTCGTTTGCCGTTGACGGCGTGCATGCGCATGACATCGCGACACTGCTCGATCAGTCCGGCATTGCCGTTCGCGCGGGTACGCATTGCGCGATGCCGCTGCTGGAACGGTTTCAGCAGACATCGACATGCCGTGCGTCTTTTGCGCTTTATAATACGCGCGAAGAAATCGACATTTTTGTTGCAGCGCTCGAAAAAGCGCAAACCATGTTCAGACGAGGATAAGATGCAGGCGACACAAGAGAGCAAACTGCCGCCGGAAGAAATCGACCGCATGACGGACGATATCATCGCGGCGTTGAAAACGGTGTTCGATCCGGAAATTCCCGTCGACATTTATGAGCTTGGGCTGATTTATCGTATCGAGATCCAGGACGACCGCAATGTCGACGTAACGATGACATTGACGGCGCCGGGCTGCCCGGTGGCCGGTGAAATGCCCAAATGGGTAGAAGACGCGGTCACAGCCGTGCCGGGAGTGATGGGCACAAAAGTAGCGATGACGTTCGACCCGCCGTGGGACCCGAGCCGCATGTCGGACGATGCGCGTGTCGCCTTGAATATGTTTTAAGAGCACCCATTTTATCCTGATGAACACCATGGCGCGCCCCAAACTGAAAGTGATGTCGCTCACGGAAGCAGCGGCGGAGCGTATCAAAACCCTGATGACAAACCCCGCCAACCCGATCAAGGGTCTGCGCATCGGCGTCAAGAACGGCGGCTGCGCGGGGATGGAATACACGATCGAAAGCGTCGAAACGCCGAACCCGCACGATGAACTTGTCGAGGACAAGGGCGCAGTTATCTATGTTGACCAGAAGGCGGTACTTTTTCTGCTTGGCGCCGAGATGGATTATAAGACCGGCACGCTGTCGTCGACATTCGTTTTCAACAATCCGAATCAGACAGGCGCATGCGGCTGTGGCGAGTCTGTCTCGCTGACACCGGCAGTTTCGCCGGCAAATTAGAATTCAGGCGACGGCAACGCCGGTTTCGACATCGTCAGATTCCTGACAGACGCGGTTGCGGCCCGTGCGCTTGGCTCTATAGAGAGCGGTATCAGCACGTTCGATCATGCTTTGCGGCGTATCGCCCGCACGCCAGCTGGATACACCGATCGAAATCGTCACGCGGCCAAGGCGTTCATTTGTCGAGCGTTTGACGAGATCCTTGCCCATCACGGCAATGCGGATATTTTCGGCAACACGCATGGCGTGCTCGATCGCTGTATTCGGCAGGATCACGGCAAATTCCTCGCCGCCGTAGCGCGCGCCGATGTCCTGACCCTTGATATTCTGTCTCATCACCGATGCAACAAGGCGCAGTACCTGGTCGCCGGTCTGGTGGCCGTAGGTGTCGTTGAATTTTTTGAAATGGTCGATGTCGGTCATCATCAGCGAGAACATCTTGTCGGCGCCGGATTCGGCATCTGAAATGGCTTGCAGCATGGCCTGATCGAAAAGTTTGCGGTTGGACAGGCTGGTCAGCGGATCTGTGAGCGATTCATGACGGATGGTTTCCATCGTCGTCTTGAGATCTTCGATTTTTTCGTGAGAAACCGACAGGTTCTTTTCAAGCTCGCGGTTGCGCTCTTCCATCTTTTTTGTGTCGTGCAGAAGATGCTCGACGACGGACTTCAGCTTGGTCACATCCGTGCCGTGCTGCGCCATATGGGAAGATGCGTTTGAAAGTTTTTCGCCGTAGCTGTTATTTTCAGCGCGCGCGGTATCCAAGGTCTTCAGCATGTCCTGAAGCTGCGCGGTGATTTCTCCGCCGATCTGCTCCATCTGGTCGCTGAAACGCTGCGGCGAGAGATACTCGTCGTACATTTTTTCAGTTTCGTTCGAACTGATTTTGCCCTGAACTTTAAGAAGATCGTTGATCGCGCGGTTCAATGACGGATTCATGCCCGATACATAAGTGTACCAGAGTTCGTAATTACGCGGGTAGGCTGGCATGGAATTGGCTTTGAGGTGGCCAACTGCCGTTTCGGCGAATTTGATTGTCCGTTGATATTCTTCTTCGTCAGCCACGCGCATGCTCGCTTTCTGCGGCACAAAAAATTTTGCTGAACCCACAATAGAATTACAGGCCTAATACAACGTTAAAACGGCGGGAAATGTGAAATAGCTTTTAGGCTTTTATTTCTTGTTTCGCATCGTGCGCATCAGGAAGGCCGGCGCATCGCCGGAAAAGCCGGAATCGCTTGTTTCTGAATCGCTTACAGGCACTTCTTGCGTTCGCTTATAAACATGCGGTTTTTTATCCTGCGCAGGCTTTGAGCTGGTGACGCGGTTTTCCCTAGGCTTATGTTCTTTTGACCCACGCCGTGGCGTGCGCGCTGCTGGCGCATCATCTTCTGCATAATCATGCTTCGCGCCCGGCTCATAACCCTTCAGCCAGTCAAGCTTGTTGCCGATCAGATCTTCAATGGCTTTCAAGGCTTTATCGTCACTTGCTGAGACAAGTGTTAAAGCTGCGCCCAAGCGCCCGGCGCGGCCGGTGCGGCCGATACGGTGCACGTAATCTTCCGGATGATGCGGCACGTCGAAGTTGAACACGTGGCTGACTTCCGGAATATCGAGTCCGCGCGCCGCGACATCGGACGCGACGAGCAGGGGCACTTCACCCTTGCGGAAAGCATCCAGCGTCATCATGCGCGATTTCTGGTCCATGTCGCCATGCAGCGCACCCACCTTGAAGCCATGGCGCGTTAACGAGGCGTAAAGATCGGCCACCTCGCGTTTGCGGTTGCAGAAAATGATCGCGTTCTGGAGGTTTTCGGCGGTGCGGATCAGATCGCGCAAGGTGTTGCGCTTGTCGTGCGGCTTTTTACCGCTGCTGGCAATCGATTGCGTAATCGTCGTTGCGGCCGTCGCCGGTTTGGATGTCTCAATGTAAACGGCGTTCGAAAGAAACTGTTTGGTCAGTTTCTGGATCTCCGGCGGCATGGTCGCTGAGAAGAAAAGCGTCTGCCGCGTGAATGGCACCATTTTGCAGATTTTTTCGATATCAGGAATAAAGCCCATATCCAGCATGCGATCCGCCTCGTCGATGACGAGAATTTCGATGCCGGTGAGCAAAAGCTTGCCGCGTTCGAAATGATCGAGCAGGCGGCCGGGCGTCGCGATCAGCACGTCCGTGCCGCGCATGATCTTGGCATCCTGGTCGCCAAACGACATGCCGCCGATCAGCAATGCAATATTGAGTTTATGATTTTTGCCATACTTGATGAAATTGCTCTCCACCTGTGCGGCAAGTTCGCGTGTCGGCTCCAGGATCAGGGTACGCGGCATGCGCGCACGGGCGCGGCCTTTTTCCAGAAGCGTCAGCATGGGTAAAGTGAAAGCGGCGGTTTTTCCCGTACCGGTCTGGGCGAGCCCGATCACATCCTTGCGTTGCAGAATATGCGGAATGGCATCGCGCTGGATCGGCGTCGGCTCGGTAT
>JAZKID010000010.1:15277-19176 GCA_040385045.1 Pseudomonadota bacterium
CGGAATCCTTGACGGCAGAGGTAACTTTGGCCGAAAGGCCGAGTGTTGAAAAAGGCATTGTGTCCTGAAAAAAAGCGCTGCCAAAAGCAGTCAAACCGCTTAAAGGCGGCCAGCAGTCTTTACTCACAATGGATTTTAAGGGCTGTCAAGCCGGAAGGGGATTACTTTGCGGCGATATTGAGCTCAGGTACCTGCTCGGTGATCTGGAGCGTCACGAGCTGGGGCTTGCGCAGATTGGCGATAATCAGCGTCGGCCCTACCAGTAAGGCGAAGGCTAAGGCTAGTAAACCGTATCCTCCAATTTTATGGAGTGTTATTTTTTTCATCGTGCCCCCCTTTGGCATCGTTACTCCATATTATCACCACAGGTGCGCACAAAGTCTAAGAAACATGCCTCGACTTTTCAGGCGCGGAGTAAGGGTTTTTAAAGGGGCGTAAAAACTTATTTTACAAGCTGGCCGCAGACGCCTTTAGATTTCGCTTTTGCACAAGGGGTGTACGTCAATACCGGCGTTTTCTTGCCATCGGCATATTCGACCATGACTTTAACGGATGTGACTTCGCCGGGTTTCTTGCTCAGGAAAAGCGTATCTTTTTCCGAATTGATCGAAATCGCTTTTTCCTTGTTGCATTCCGGCAACGGAAAACGCGTCTTCGGCTCTTCGCCGTTCAGACCGTAATAAACATTCTTTAACGCGCAGCTGAACGGCAACAATCCGTTAAAGTAAATTGTTTGTGTTTCCTGGTTGTCTTGAAATGTAATCCATTGCGGTTTTGAAAGATTGAGAAGCTGTTCCGTTGTCGGGTGAGGGCCTTTCGACGGCGCCATCGGGCGCAGCGGCCCGGCATCGGCGGCGGCAAGCGACGCTGTGAAAATGGCTGTGGTAAAAATAAAATATAAAGGCTTCATCTGTCTCTCCTAAACGTCGAGTTCGGTCGCAAACGCGGCACGATCTTGTATAAAAGCGTAGCGCGCTTCCGCTTTTTGCCCCATCAAACGTTCAACGATATCGTCTGTCACCGCGCGCGCGGCCATGTCGACGCTGACACGCAGCAGCTGGCGCGTTTTCGGGCTCATCGTCGTTTCTTTCAACTGTGCGGGCATCCTTTCGCCAAGACCTTTGAAGCGGGAAATTTCCGGCTTTTTGCCGGCGAATTCCGTTTTCAGAAGTTCTTCGCGGTGTGCGTCGTCGCGCGCATAGGCAATTTTCGAAGAATGCGAAATGCGGAAGAGCGGCGGCACGGCGAGAAAGAGATGGCCCTGCTCGATCATCGGTGACATTTCGCGCCAGAAAAACGTCATCAGCAGGGACGCAATATGCGCGCCGTCGACATCGGCGTCGGTCATGATGATGATGCGCTCATAGCGCAGATCGGATTCACGATAGGCTGCGCTGGTGCCGCACCCAAGCGCCTGCAGCAGATCGGAGAGCTGCTGGTTGTCCCGGAATTTCTCACGCGTCGCGGAAGCAACGTTGAGGATTTTACCGCGCAACGGCAAGACAGCCTGTGTCGCACGATCGCGCGCTTGCTTGGCGGAGCCGCCTGCGCTGTCGCCTTCAACGATGAACAGTTCCGAATTCATGCTGCCGGCCTGCGTACAATCTGCAAGCTTGCCGGGCAAACGAAGTTTACGTACGGCGCTTTTGCGTGAAACTTCTTTTTCCAGACGGCGGCGCAGGCGCTCTTCGGCGCGCTCAATGAGAAAGTCAACGACGCGCGCGGCACGCGTGGTGTCTTCCGTCAGCCAATGATCGAAGGCATCGCGCACATTGTTTTCGACAATGCGCGTGGCTTCCGGCGTCGAGAGCCTGTCTTTCGTCTGGCCAACAAATTCCGGATCGCGCACGAACACCGATACCATGCTGGCCGTGAAATTCGCTACGTCGTCCGTCGTCACCTGCGCGATGCGTTTGTTGTTCGTCAGGTCACCGTAAGCCTTCACGCCTTTGAGTAACGCATTACGTAAGCCCGCTTCATGCGTACCGCCTTCGGGCGTCGGAATGGTGTTGCAGTAAGATGAGCAGAACGGCTCATCGACCACGAAGGCGACGGCCCATTCAACGGCGCCGTGGCCGGAGCGTTTTTCCGTCGTTCCTGAAAAAAAGCTCGGCGAGACAAGCAGGTCTTTCTCGACACGGTTGGAGAGAAAGTCGCTGAGGCCACCGGGAAATTTGAATGTCTGTTCGGCCGGAACGTCGCCTTTCAGGAGTTCGGGTGCGCAGTGCCAGCGGATTTCGACCCCGCCGAACAGGTAGGCTTTCGCGCGCGACATACGAAACAGCCGTTCGGGATCGAACATCGTCTTGGCGCCGAAAATTTGCGGGTCGGGATGAAAGCGCACGCTGGTGCCGCGGCGATTTTTGACAGGCCCAAGTTTTTCAATTTTCGTTTTCGGAATGCCGCGCGAAAACTTTTGCGAATATAATTGCTGTTCGCGCGCAACTTCGACCGTCGTATCGTCCGACAGTGCGTTGACGACGGACACACCCACACCGTGCAGGCCGCCGGACGTTTCGTAAGATCCGCCGCCGAACTTGCCGCCCGCATGCAGCGTACACATGATGACTTCCAGCGCAGATTTGTCCTTGAACTTCGGGTGCTTGTCCACGGGAATGCCGCGGCCGTTGTCGGTCACGGTGATATAATTGCCGGGCTCGACATGCACTTCGATGGTGTTGGCGTGGCCAGCGATCGCTTCGTCCATCGCGTTGTCGATCACCTCGGCGAAAAGATGGTGCATCGCCTTCTCATCCGTGCCGCCGATATACATGCCGGGGCGGCGGCGAACAGGTTCGAGACCTTCAAGCACCTCGATGTGATGGGCGGAGTAACCCGATTTATCGGCGCTCTTTTTCGGCGCGGCGGACTGTCCGGCTTTCGCCTTTTTTTCAGGCGCGCCGTTGCTGCCGAAAAGATCGTTCTGCGATGACGTGGATTTTTTGCTCATTGGAATCACTTTTGCCAGAAAACCGTGCGTCGCGCAAAGTGTCGTTTATGCCGCCTCTATCAGGCGGGCGAGCTTCAAAAAGCCTTCGACACTGATCTGTTCGGCGCGGTCGGTCGGCTCAATGCCAGCCTGCGCCAACAAATCTTCGGTATTTCGCCCCAGCGACTTCAGGCTGGCGCGCAACATTTTCCGCCTTTGGCCAAAAGCAGCCTGCGTCACTTTTTCCAAAATTGCGCGCGGCACATCGGCTGCATGTGTTTTTGGTTTGAACCAGACGACGGATGAGGTGACTTTCGGTGGCGGCGTGAAAGCCTGCGGCGGCAGATCGAAAGCAATTCTCGCCTCGCACATCGCCTGTGCCAGAACACTGAGACGGCCATAAGTTTTACTGCCCGGCGGCGCGACGATGCGGTCGGCGACTTCTTTCTGGAACATCAGCACCATGCTGTCGAACCACGGGGGCCATTCGGTCTGCGTCAGCCAGTTCGTCAACAGCGGTGTCGCGACATTATAGGGAAGGTTGGCGATAATCCGCGCGCGCTTGTTTTGTACATAAGGCTTCGCGTCGAATGTCACCGCATCAGCCTCAATAATTTCAAGGCGGCCCGGGTAGTGCGCAGCGACAGCCTGCAATGCTGCAACCGCGCGCGTGTCTTTTTCAACGGCGATGACTTTTTCAACGCCCGATGCCAGCAGCGCACGCGTGAGACCGCCGGGCCCGGGGCCGATTTCGACAACCGTCACACCTTCCAACGGGCCAGCCACTCTGGCGATTTTTGTCGTCAGGTTGAGATCGAGCAGAAAATTCTGCCCCAGAGATTTCTTGGGAAATAACCTCTTATCAATCTCAAATTTACCCTCGAATGATCTCGAATTTTTTTCATGATTATCCGCGTCTTCATTCGCGTCCGATGTGTGATGTTTGCGTATCATTAGAAGTCTATGGTAA
>JAZKID010000010.1:19186-32118 GCA_040385045.1 Pseudomonadota bacterium
CCCCAGAGATTTTTTGGGTTGCAGGTCGAAAGCCGCGATCACATCGCGCAACGGCGGCAGGTCGTCGATCTGGGTCATGCGGCGAGGCGCGCAGCAAGTTCGATGGCGGCGATCAGGCTGTCGGGTTTTGCAGCGCCGGTGGCCGCAAGATTTAATGCCGTGCCGTGATCGGGGGACGTGCGCACAAACGGCAGACCCAGCGTCAAATTCACGGCGCTATCGAAGGCGAGTGTTTTTGCAGGAATAAGCGCCTGATCGTGATACATCGCGATCACGGCATCATATGTCCTGCGCGCGGTTTCATGAAACAGCGTATCGGCCGGAAGAGGGCCGCGGATATTCATGCCGCGCTTTTTCAGTTCCTCAATCGCAGGCCTGATGACTGTTTCGTCTTCCGTGCCCATGATGCCGTTTTCACCCGCATGCGGATTAAGCCCTGCGACCGTGATGCGCGGATCTTCGATTTTGAATTTGTGCTGAAGTTCGTTGTTCAGGATTTCAGCGGTCTCGATGATCAGCCCGGCTGTGATGCCTTGCGGCACATCTTTCAGCGGCATGTGAATGGTCAGCGGCACAACCTTTAGAAAATCGCTGGCGATCATCATCACCGCGCGCTGCTTTTGTTTTGTATGCCGGAAGCTGAGCTCGCCAAGGAATTCCGTTTGCCCGGGCCATGAAAAACCGGCTTTCGTCAATGTTTCTTTCTGAATGGGATTGGTGACGACAGCCGATGCCACGCCGCTCTGCACAGCTTCGACAGCACGCGTGATCGCTTCAATCACTGCCGCAGCATTTTCCACATCAACTTTGCCAGCAATAGTTTTGACGGAATTTTTCAGCGGAATAATCGGCAGCGCCGTTTTGAAAACACGCGGCGCATCTTCCAGCGTGGTGACCTGAACAGGGAAGGTGAAGCCAAGCTCTTTCATGCGCATATGCAAGGCATCAACATCAGTGAACAAAGCGAAGACGGGGCCGTTTTTGGCCGAAAAATATTGCCATGCAAGCAAAGTGATATCAGGCCCGATGCCGCCCGGTTCGCCCATACTGAGCGCGAGCGGTTTCATTTTTTCCGAATGTCGATGGTAGACTTTTCCTTGACTTCACGCAGCAGGCGCTCGGAGGCTTGCGTGACTTCTTTCATCATCAGTTCGTTTTTCATTTCCGCTTTCGCGCCGTCTGCGCCGGAAACGGGTTTCTTGTCGCACACCACCATGAACTCGAAACCCTTGTCGGTCTGCTGCACGGGTGTGGTGCCGCCGACCGGTGTCTTTTCGAGCATGCCGCGCATGGCACCGTTGAGTTCGTTGCCGTTGCGCCGCACAGGCTCTTTAACGGCCGTATCTTTCATGCCGATGGCTTTTTGCCGCGCCATGTCGCAATTTTTCACAGATGAACGGAATGCATTGGCACGCTGTGCGGCAGCACCCGCAGACGTGTCTTTCGGCGCGAACACGATCGCCTGCATGACGACGAATTCGTAGCTCTTGATCGTGTCGGGGTCTTGGCCCTTTTTCTTGATGCCGTCGATCACATCCTGATCGCGGATGTTCATGACGACGCGCGCCTTCTGGCGGATGACGCCCTGCCAGCCGAGTTCGGCGCGCAGGCGGTTCTTCAATGTCTTTGCATCGATGCCGCGCGAGGCGAGGGCCTTGGTAAATTCCACGCCGGAAAGTTTTGAGCGTTGCGCGACGGATTCAAAAGCCTTGTCGACCTGCGTATCGGTAATCGCAACGTTGAGTTTTTCGGCTTCCTGAAGTTTCAGCCGTTCGTCGATCAGTTCCTGCATGGCGGTCGTGCGTGAACCGCCATTTCCCGAAATCGCCAGCAGTTTCTGACGCTGGCCGACATCGTAATCGGAAATGACCTGCCCGTTGACGACGGCCGTAATATCCTGCGCGCGTGCCGATGGGCCGAACAAAGCAAAAAATGCGAAAGCTGCAAAAAATAATATCTTCATAGTACCTTTATCCATCATGCTATTGAGTTAGAAAAAAGGCGGCGATGGTGCAAGCAAATTCAGGCTTTAAGTCTGCGGGCCGACGCGGGTTGCAAGGTTGCCGTCGCCCAGCGTCCTGAGGTTGAAACGCAGCATGATCTGCCCCTGCGGTTCGAGATCGCCGTAATTGCGGTAAATGCGCGTATAATCGAGGCTGACAGTGAAGCACTCGTCCGTATAGCGCAGGCCCAGCTGGTTGCTGACGAAGCCTTCGTTGTCGGTGGCGTTCTGGATCGAATAGCGCGAGCCGCCGTAAACCGACCATGCATCGGTGAGGTTATAGCTGCCGTAAGCGCTGACTTCTTCCAGCGGCGTGTTGATGCCAAGAAGCGGTTGCTCGGCGATGCGCGTATAGCCGAAGGACGTGAAAATCGGGCCGTAATAGAAACGGCCGTCGAGTTCGAGGCGTTCGACATTCCAGCTGCTCTCATCAAAGCGGAAGCGTGCGGCGACATCGCCATGTTTCCACGGCTGCAGATAGAGACGCGCGACGTAATCCGCATCGTCCGTTTCAAGGCCGGAGTCGAGGCCGGTGCCGTTCACATCAAGCGTGCCCTGCGCGAACGAGTTCACGCCGGAAAGATGATAGGACTGGCCGAACAGCGCGCTGGCGCGGAAACCGCTCGTCGTCTGCAGGGTGTATTGCGCGCCGACATTCGCGCGGGTGCCGCCCTCAATCCGGTCATAACCGGAGAACTTGTCGAACTCGAACAGGTTGGTGTCGTCGTAGACGATGCTGTGCGCATCTTCGTTGGGCAGTTCGCCGATGCGCGTTTCATTAGGCCGCACGATGATCTGCGCGATCGGTTCGAAAAGGTGCGTGACGTTGCCCTGCGTCGCGATGAACGGATAACGGTAATCCATGCCGATCATTGGCATGCCGCGGAAAATGAGGTCATCTTCATTGGCAACGAGACTTGGAATGACGGTCGCGAGCGAGATTGGCGTTGTGGCGGCGGAAACGGGCGGCGCGCCTTCGATGACGTCAAGCTGCGCCGTCGTATTGGCGACGTCGTAGCGGTAGATGTCGCCGCGCAAACCGGCGAACGGCGTGAAGCGCTGGCCGATATTGTCGGTGAATGTTTTGCGCCATTGGGCGTTCAAGGAGAGGCGCGTGTAATCGCCTGCAAATCCCGGTGTCAGGAACTGACCTGTCAGCGGAACCTGATAGGTGAGCTGTTCTTCGCGCGCGAGATGCGTGAGGTTGGCGTCGATCCTGAATTCGCCGCCGAAGACCGGGTCGGCCATCGCCGTGTTGTAATCGACAACGGGCGCAACGATCGGCTGGATTTCCTGCCGTTCGCGCAGGTCGGTGTTGATGTCGACGAGGGTGCGGAAATAATAGCTGCGCGCATCGAAGAAACTGCGCTCGCCTTTGCCTTGCAAATAGACGGTCGAAATATTTTCCGTCTTGCTTAAGGGGACGTAGCCGTAATCTTTCAGGTAGCGCGGGTCGCTGTCCCATGTCGCGTTCCACCCGAACGTCCATTTGTCGGTGAGCAGGAAACGGCCGGTGGTCTGGAACGAACCGCGCCAATCTTCCGCGCCTGCATCGGGCAGGAGAGGCGCAGGCGGTGCTTCGCCGACGCCGACATTATCGGCGTTGAACTGGTAGATGCCGGTGAGACGCGCGGTGTAGCCGCCGTTGGGCAATGATTGCCGCCACAGCAGGTCATGATGCACGCCGCGCGGTACGATGAAGGTCGGCGTGTAGGTAACATCGTAGAAAGGCGACAGCGCGAAATAATACGGCGTTGCGATGCCGGTGCCGATGCGGCGGTTCGAGAAGAAGCTCGGTGCGAGGAAACCGCTCTTGCGTTTCACGCTTCCGTCCGGCGTCCAGAAATACGGAATATACGCAACCGGCATGCCAAAAAATTCGACCGTCGCGTCTTCGAAATAAATCGTCTGTTCTTTCTGGTTCGAAATCACGCGCGCGGCTTTCACCTGCCAGAGCGGCGGCTTTTCCGGGTGATCCTTGCAGGGCTCGCACGCCGTATAGACGCCGCGGTTGAAGATGGTGATGTTGCCGTCGCGCCGCTCGGCGCTGTCAGCGGCAAGGTGCGTATTGTCGATCCGCTCCATGCGCAAGGAACGGATAAAACCGTCGCTGAAATTTTCGGTGATGTCGGCATTGTCGGAATAATAAACGTTGCCGACCTTGTCGGTGACGCGCACATCGCCGCTGGCAACGACGCGGCGCGTGGCTTGATAGTAGACAACTTTCTGTGCGACGACGTTATAGCCGTCGTAGAAAATCTGCACGTGGCCGCTGGCGGTGACGTTTTTCGCATCGTTGTTGTAAAGAATTTCGTCCGCCTGCAGCAGCATCTGCGCATTCGGGTCATTTTTCTTTGAAGCGAAAACAGGCAGGGTGGTGTCCTGCTGCGCCATGGCAGGCGATATGACGGAAAGCAGGCATGCGAAAGCAACGACGCCAAAACCGGCACGCATGGCACGCACCGGCTCGCGAAGTTTAAGCCCAGCAAACAGGAAATCCCGCCCCGGAGGAATACGCATTACCCGTCCTCCTGGTGAAGGAGTATCGTCAAACCAGTTAACATTGCGACAACGACAGGAACCCACGCGGCGGGGATGACGCCTATCAGCCCCGACCGTCCCAATTGTTTTGATATTTCAAGGGTCAGGTAAAGCAGAAAGCCTGCGCCGATGCCACCCATAATCAGGGGTAGAACCTGCCCAGATCGAAATAGCCTTAACGACACGGTAGCCGCAATCAGGGCCATCCCCAGCAGCAACCAGGGCTTGGCCAGAAGTGTCTGATATTGAAGACGAAGACGGGTGGCGGAGAGGCCCGCTTTCTGCGAGATGGCAATATACGTCGGGAGTTCGTAAAATGAGATTGTTTCAGGGCTGGCAAAGCTTTCCCGCACCTGCGCGGCGCTCAAATTGGTGGGCAGGAGGTAGCTTTTATAACGCTCAGGGGTCTCGCCGGGGTTCATCAGAAGGGCATTCTCCAGCTCCCAGAAACCGGGCTTCAAAACAGCCCTGTCGGCATCGATCCGCGCGGCCAGATTTCCCTGTTTATCAAAGGTGTGGATGGTGACCTTGACGAGCTGCATTCCGCCTTCAAGAGCCGACCCGGCATTGAGAATGAACTGGCCGTCCTTCCCCTCCTGGCGAATCCATGCCCCGCTGGAGGTGCGCTGGACGCTGTCGGAAAAGTTGAATTTGCCGAACAGGCGAGCCTCGATGCGGTCCGCTTCCTCGCGCGCCATGGCCGAGAGCGGGTTGTAAACAAGCGTCGCGAAAAAGCCGGTAGCGAGGGCGACAAAAAGTCCCGGCGCGAGAAACTGCCATACCGACATACCCGCCGTGCGCGCAACGACAAGTTCGAGACGTTGCGAGAGACGCATCAGCGCCGACATTGTGCCGAACAGGATCGCAAACGGGAAAATCTGTTCGGTGAATGTCGGCAGGCGCAGCAGTGCGAGCCAGAATACTGAAAAGATGCTTGCCGCTTCCACATTCGACGAGCGGCGCATCAGCTCGACGAAATCGACGAGCAGGATCAGCCCCATGCATGTCAGGAATACGGTAAGCACGGCGCTGAAAAAGCGTCGCGTCAGATAAAGCGAAATTGTTTTTCCCATCATCGCTCACGCATCCCTTGTTTTGAAAACAGGAAAGTGAGGCAAAGGAAATGTTTTGCCGAACGGGCCGAGCACAAGCGCAACTGCGATGCCTGCAAGCGGGACAAGATAAATCAGGATTGCCGCCGCAGGATAGCTCTGCGTCAGGGCCGACATGGCGAAACCGATCATGCGTAAAATTACCACGCTAGCGATGGCGAAACCAATGGTACGGCCGCGCTCCGCCTGCCGTATAGTGCGCACTTTTCCAAGCGCAGCAAACGCGATCAGCATGAACGCCATCGCGTAAAGCGGGATCGCTAAACGGTCGTGCAGCTCGGCATGCGCGGCATTCATGGCCGCGCGCGTTTCGCCTTCATCGTTCGACATGTTGAAGAGTTCGGCCGTGCTGCGCTCGGCAGGCTTGAACTGTGCATCTGCGACAACGCCCATGAGTGAACTTAAATTAAATGCATAGCGGTCGAAGGCGATGATCGAGCCAAACTCTTTACCCTTGGGGCGGCGGATAATCTGCCCGTTTTCGAGAATAAGAAACGTGCCTTCCTTGGTGCGGATGATCAGACCCTTGTCGCTGAGATAGGTCATCTCCATTTCATCGTCGCGCTGGTCGCTGACGAACACGCCGAGCAGTGCGCCGTTCGTTGCGCGGTTGCGCACATGAAAAGTGACGCCCTTGTCGATGGTCGTAAATTTCCCCGGCTGGATAATGCTGCCGAGCAGGTCGGCGCGCACATTGGTGATCGAGATGCGCAGTTCACGCATCGACGCCGGAACGATGACGAGCGTCAGCAACCACATGCCCAGCATGGCGAGACAAGTGAGCATGACGAACGGCCGCAAAATCTGCGGCTGCGACACGCCGCTCGCCGACATCACGACAAGCTCGCTGTCGTTGCTCATCTTGTTCAGTGTGAAGACGCTGCCGATGAAAAGCGAAAACGGCGCAAGGTTCATCAGCAGCAGTGGAATGGCCAGCGTCGTCAGCACGAGAAAAATGCCGAGCGTCTGTCCCTGCGTCGTCATCACCTCAAGCTGGCGCAGCGACGTCGTCAACCAGACGATGCCGGTCAGCACGCCGAGCACGATCAAAAAGGAGATCGAGAGCTGTTTGAAAAGATAGCGGTCGAGGACGTTCATGAATGTCGATTTTAACCCGTTGCGGCAGGACATTACACAGATTCAGGAGCGAAAAACCCCTTTTGTGTTGAGGGCTCTGTGAAAAATGCAGCAGGAGCGTGGCAATTGCCGCCGTAAAGGCCTATTTTGTTTCTTCAATCAAAAGGGTGAACCATGGCTGATGCCTTGAATGTGACTTTTGCTCCGGCGACGCTTCCCAAAAACGGCGTACTCGTCATTCTCGCAGACGAAAAAATGTCCCTGTCCGCGCATGGCGCCGCTTTAGAAAAGAAAGCAAGCCGCCTGATCAAGCATGCCGCCGCTGCAACCAAGTTCACCGGCAAACGCGGCAGCGCTCTCAACCTGATGATGCCGCGCGGGCTGCGCCTTGAACAACTGATCGTTTTCGGTGCCGGCAAGATCCACGACATGACGATGACCGACTGGGTCAATCTCGGCGGCAAATGCGCGAGCAAGCTGAATGAATATGGCGTGGCGCAGGCCAGCGTCCTGCTCGAAGCCAGCACCGCGGATATCGCCTCCGATCAGGCGGCTGCTTTCGCGCTGGGTGCGCGGCTTGCCTGTTACCGTTTCGAATCTTTCAAAACCAAAACACGCGGCAAGGAAAATGCGCGTTCATTGAAAAAACTTGTCGTGATGGTCGATGATCCTCTTGAAGCAAAAAAGTTTGGCGGCAGTTTTTCCGCCGTGGCTGAAGGCGTGGAACTGGCGCGCGAACTGATCAATCTTCCGCCAAATATTCTGGGCCCTATCGAATTTGCGGACGAATGTGCCAAACTTTCCAAACTTGGCGTGAAAGTCACCGTGCTGAATGAAAAAGATATGTCGAAACTCGGCATGGGCGCGCTTTTAGGTGTGGGGCAGGGCTCCGCCGCAACGCGCGGCTCGCGCCTCGCCATCATGGAATGGAACGGTGGCACCAAAGGCAAGAAGCCGATCGGTTTCGTTGGTAAAGGCGTCGTGTTCGACACCGGCGGTATTTCGATTAAGCCCGGCGCCAGCATGGAAGATATGAAAGGCGACATGGGCGGCGCTGCCTGCGTCACCGGCCTCATGCACACGCTGGCGAAACGTAAAGCCAAGGCCAATGTCATCGGCATTGTCGGGCTTGTCGAAAACATGCCGGACGGCAACGCGCAGCGCCCGGGCGATATCGTCACATCCATGTCGGGGCAGACGATCGAAATCGTCAACACCGATGCGGAAGGTCGCCTCGTTCTCGCCGACGCGCTCTGGTACTGCCAGAGCAGGTACAAGCCGGAACTGATGATCGATCTCGCCACGCTGACAGGCGCGGTGATGGTGGCGCTGGGGCAGGATTACGCCGGGCTGTTTTCGAACAACGAACAATTGACGCAGCGGCTGGTCGCATCCGGCAAGGCAACGGGCGAGAAGGTCTGGCCGATGCCGCTCGGCGATGAATATGACAAGATCATCAATTCGAAATTCGCCGACATGGTCAACAGCGGCGGGCGTTACGGCGGCGCGATCACGGCGGCGCAATTTTTGCAGCGTTTCGTCAACAAGGTGCCGTGGGCGCATCTCGATATTGCAGGCGTCGCTTTCGGCACGAAGGCCAGCGACATCAGCAAGACATGGAACGCCGGTTTCGGCGTGCGATTGTTGAACGATTTCGTCGCGGAGCATTATGAGCACTGAAACAACAACCGAAGTCTTGTTCTATCATCTCAACGCACGGCGGCTGGAAGATGTCCTGCCGAGCTTGCTGGAGGCATGTATGACGCGCGACTGGCGTGCTGTCCTGCAGGCGGGCAGTACGGAGCGCCTCGATGCGCTGGACACGCATCTGTGGACATATCGCGATGACGGTTTTCTGCCGCATGGCCTTTCAAGCGGGAAATTTCCCGAGCAACAGCCGATCCTGCTGACGACAGGGCGTGAAGCGGCCAATGATGCAAAAGTGAAATTTTTTGTCGATGGCGCGGAGATCGATGTCGATGAATTGAAAAGCCTCACGCGTGCCGTGCTGATTTTCGACGGACAAGATGAAGCAGCACTGAATTCCGCCCGCGCGCAATGGGCCGTCTTGAAAAAGGCCGGCCTGTCGCCGACTTACTGGCAGCAAAACGATAACGGACGCTGGGAAAAGCAGGCTTTGAATTAGCCGCTTGTGCAGCGCAAGATTTTTGCTATACCAACCGCACTTTCCCATTCACACATAAAGGATTTTCCTAACATGGCGACCCAGCGCACTTTTTCTATTCTGAAACCCGATTGCACGGAGCGTAATCTCACCGGTGCCGTCAACGCGCTGATCGAGAAATCAGGTCTTCGCATTGTTGCGCAGCGCCGCATCAAAATGAGCCGCGCGCAGGCCGAACAGTTTTACAGCGTGCATAAAGAACGCCCGTTTTTCGGCGAGCTTGTCGATTTCATGACATCCGGCCCGGTTGTTGTGCAGGTGCTGGAAGGCGACGAAGCTATCGCGAAATATCGCGAAGTGATGGGTGCCACCAATCCGGCGCAGGCAACAGAAGGCACGATCCGTAAATCTTTTGCGAAATCTGTCGGCGAAAACACCGTTCACGGTTCCGACGCGCCTGAAACGGCGAAGGTCGAGATCGCGCAGTTTTTTCAGGATCACGAAATCGTCGGCTGAGGCGCTCTTTGGCGCAAATTAGGGTCAGGAAATGTGTCCTGCGGCGATTTAGGTAACATTTTCCCTAAACCTGCAATCAAGGCATCTTCTTCCCGGTAAGCTTCAGCCTCACCGGGAATATTTATTACAACGTCATTATCGTAATAAATTTTATTATTCACACGCTGCATGCTTACCGCTTCCATCAGAAGATCGGAATAGTTCTTAACTATTTCGTTTGTGATTGAAGGCGCCTTTGCAACAAAATCCTGATCGCGTTTGAACTGCCAGCAGTGAATCATTTCATGATAGAAAGTACGCAGGATATCTTCCAGAGTGCTGTTCAGGGTTTCTGCAATGAGCAGTTCGCCTGTACTTGCATTATAGCCGCCTGCTTGAGAAAGTTTTGGATCCTTAATAAGTGTAGCGACTTTAGGTTGAACAAGAACTTCTTTTGGATGGCAACCAAATGCAGCAGTAAACTTATTCGTCAGCACATCGATGACGGCCTGATATTTTTCCGTGCCCAGAGCTGAAATATTCGTTGAGAGCGTCACAGGTTTTTTCGTGTCCACCGCCTTGGTCAGGGATGCGAACAAATCTTTTTTATTGTTGATTATTTTATCGCGGATCGCCTTCAGTTTCTGAACGCCGTTCTGCTGTAAAGGATAGGTTTCAAACAAACTGCTCGTCAGGGCGGCTTTTACACCAGCTGAAATATCTTTTGCCGAAATGACCAGACGGCATAACTCCGCCCTGTCGGATACTGAAAGAGCACGCAAGGCATCTTTTGCAGCCTCTTCATTCACAGCAAAAAGGCTTTGCAAGTGTTTTATGGCTTGATCTGATGTCATGTTGATTGTTGTGCCGATAATACGACCATCCGCGGTCGTAAATTTTTTCATGAACCGATCAACAAAATTCCAATAGTTTCGTTCATCCGGAGTGTCAGTTGCGCTTTGAGCGGAAAGGGCATTGGAAAAATCCTGCGCCCGAGAAAATTTTTCTGACGAAATATCTTTTATTTCTGAAATAAAACGCATTTTCTTCCAAATAATTAAATAGCATTGTCATTATAGTCATGGCCGACGAAAATTCAGCGCGGCATTTTGCGCCGTTCTTCATATTTATAAAAAATAGACGCAATGATTGCAATAACGATAATTGCTACCGTGATCCCGAGTGTCATACCGGGATCAAGCGGGCTGACGATATGGTCCCAGATAATCTTGCCGCCGATAAAGACCAACAGTACCGAGAGGGCATGTTCGAGATAATGAAACCGCGCGATCAATGCGTTGATAACAAAATACAAAGAGCGCAGGCCGAGGATCGCGAAAATATTCGACGTGTAGACAATGAACGGGTCCTGCGTCAGCGATAAGACGGCCGGAACGGAATCGACGGCAAAAATAATATCCGCGAAGTTGATGGTCAGGAAGCACAGAAAAACAGGTGTGGCGTAAAGCGCGCTCGTTGCCGTTCCATCAAGCGGTTTGCGCAGGAAAAACCTGTCGCCATCCATCTCCGTCGTCACGCGGAAATTGCGGCATAAAAAACGCACAACAGGATTGTTGCCGATATCCGGCTCCATTTCCGCTTCCATGAACATCTTGTAGCCCGAATAAATCAGGAAAGCGGCGAACAGCCACAGCATCCAGTCGAAAGTGATGACAAGCGCGGTACCGAAACCGATGAAGACGGCGCGCAGCAGCATTGCGAGTAGAATGCCCCAAAACAGAACACGGTGCTGGTAGGCGGGCGGGATGCCGAAATAGGCGAACACCATCGCCATCACGAAGACATTGTCGATCGACAGCGATTGTTCAAGTAGCAATGCCGTGACGAACAGCTGCGCTTTCGCGAGGCCAAGCTCATTGTAAATCCAGCCCGCAAATAAAAACGCCAGCGACGTAATAAAGCACGTCATCGCGATACTGCGCGATAGCGTCACAGGCTTTGCCTGACGATTCAGAATGCCAAGGTCGAGGACAAGCACGCCGAGCACGACAGCAAAGAACGCAGACCAGATCCATAACGGCGCGCCGAGGACATAGGTTGCGAAAAAATCCATCGCGGGATCAGGCACGCTTTTTGGTTTGGAGCGGTGAGCGCAGGATGCGGTCGGCCACCAGCAAAAGCGCTTTGGGATAAAGTTTGTGCTCCGCCTGCAGAACGCGCGCGGCGAGCGTTTCGGCGGTGTCGTTATCCTGAACGGCGACTCGCATTTGCGCGATCAGTTGGCCGCCGTCGACTTCTTCCGTTACGTAATGAACCGAGCAGCCGTGCAGCTTTTCTTTCGCATCGAGAACGCGCTGATGCGTGTCGAGGCCTTTATAGGCGGGCAGCAGGGACGGGTGAATGTTGACGATGCGGTTCGTCCATTGCTTCAAAAATCCGCCGGACAGGACGCGCATGAACCCGGCGAGACAGATAAGCTGAATGTCTTTCTGCTCTAACTCATTTTGCAGAGCCTGTTCGAAAGCAGCTTTATCTTTTCCAAACGGCTGATGCTCGACAACAACGGTTTCGATGCCGGCCGCCTGCGCGAGCTTCAGGCCCGGCGCGTCTTTGACGTTCGAAAGCACAAGAACGATCTCGACCGCGTAATTGCTGTCTTTTGCAGCTTCGATCAGCGCGCTCATGTTTGATCCGCGCCCTGAAATCAGAATGGCCGCGCGGATTTTCGGCGCCGCGCTCAAAGTTTCAGCTTTCCGGAAAATGTCACGGCGTCGGTTTTACGTGGTGCGATGGTGCCAAGCTCGACGACGCTTTCGCCTTCAGTCTTCAGAGCATCTGTAACAGTTTTCGCTTCAGATGCGGCAACGACGATGATCAGGCCGATGCCGCAGTTGAACGTGCGCAGCATGGCCTCTTGCGAAATTTCTCCGGCCTTAGCGAGCCATCTGAACACAGGCTGAAGCTGTACGGCGTCGAGATTGATGTGTGCCGCATAATTTTCCGGCAGGACGCGCGGAATGTTATCGACAAACCCGCCGCCCGTGATGTGCGCCAGCGCCTTGATACCCTGTGTCGATCGCAACACTTTCAGAAAAGGCTTCACATAAATGCGCGTCGGTACAAGCAGGGCGTCGCCAAGAAGCTTGTCGACGAACGGCGCTTTGCCGCGATAATCGAGACCGGCTTCGCCGACAATTTTTCGCACCAGTGAAAAACCGTTCGAATGCACGCCGGAGGAAGCGAGGCCCAAAATCACATCGCCTTCGGAAATGTCGGACATGCGCGGCAGCATCTGCCCGCGCTCGGCCGCACCCACGGCGAAACCGGCGAGGTCATAATCGTCGCCATGATACACGCCCGGCATTTCAGCCGTTTCGCCGCCGATCAGCGCGCAGCCCGCCATGCGGCAGCCTTCGGCAATGCCTTTCACGAGGGCAACGCCCGTATCGTTGCGCAATTTTCCGGTTGCGAAATAATCGAGGAAGAACAGCGGCTCCGCCCCTTGCACGAGCAGGTCGTTGACGCACATGGCGACGAGATCGATACCAATCGTGTCGTGGTGGTTCATCGCGATCGCGATTTTGACCTTGGTGCCGACGCCGTCATTTGCCGCGACAAG
>JAZKID010000010.1:32128-35259 GCA_040385045.1 Pseudomonadota bacterium
CTTTCAGGTCGAACAACCCGCCAAACCCGCCGATCTCAGCATCCGCACCCGGGCGTGCGGTCGAGCGCACGAGAGGGCGTATAGCGTCGACCATCGCATTGCCGGCGTCGATATTCACGCCTGCGCGGGCGTACGGGTCGTTATGTGTGGCCTGTTTGCTCATGTTTACCTGTGAATCTTTGATGTTTCTTAGGTGATTTCGACGTAATGCGCAAAGTGGTCTTTGCTTTTTCTTTTCCTTGCTATCAACAGGCTGGCGCTGTTTATGTGATGAACCGATGTTCACGCTTCCCAATGTCCTGACCCTGCTGCGTCTCGCGCTGGTGCCGCTGGTTGCCTACCTGCTGGTGCGCGGACAATTCCAGCCCGCCTTGGCCTTTTTCGTGCTGGCGGGCCTGACCGACCTGATCGACGGGCTGCTGGCGCGGCGTCTGAACCAGCGCAGCGTCTTCGGCGCCTGGCTCGACCCCGCCGCCGACAAGGCCCTGATTGTCATGATGTTCACGCTGTTGACGGCGCTGGGCCATATTCCCCATTGGCTGCTGTTGATTGTCGCCCTGCGCGACATCCTGATCGTGACGGCGATCGCCGACCTTTACCTCGCCGGAAAACCGCCTGCGATCCGGCCCCTGATGGTCTCGAAGGCGACCACGGCCATGCAAATCATCTATCTGGCGATGGTTTTGGCGCATCTGGCATTTACCACGAATTTCGATATGTTTGTGGATGTCGCGGGTTACCTGACAGCTGCATTGACGGGGCTTTCCTTTCTTGCCTATTTCAAAGTGTGGCTGGCCTACCGCCGTGGAACGGCGGCTACGAATTGAGTTGATGAAGTTGGTGGAAAAATGACAGTGCATACGCGCGGGACGTTCTACTTCTGGCTGGCTCTTCTGTTCGTGGTTGTTGCGGCGCTGTTTGTTTTCAAATCCGTTTTAATGCCGTTCGGCGTCGGCCTCATTCTCGCATTCGTTCTTGACCCGCTGGCCGACCGTTTCCAGCGCATGAACCTGTCGCGTGCGATGGCGACGACAATTGTTTTCAGCAGCCTGTTCCTCGCGATTGCGCTGATCCTGTTCCTGATCGTGCCCATTCTCGCCAATCAGGTGACTGAATTCGCACAAAGCATGCCTGAGATCATCAAGGCGGTGCAAACTTTCGCCGCAGAGCAGATTGTAAGAATTAAAACGGCGGTTGGTCCGCAACTTTCCGCCAAGCTGCAAAACCTGCCGAACCCGTTCGATGCTTTCATCCGCGATGCCGCACTGACGATGGTGGCGTTCCTCACATCGATCTGGTCGAGCGGGCAGGCAGTGTTCAACACAATATCGCTGCTGATCATCACGCCGATTGTCGCCTGCTATCTGCTTTACGACTGGGATCGCATGGTTGCGCATATCGACCGTTTCATTCCACGCCGCGATGTTGCGGCCGTACGCAAGATAGCGCGCGAAATCAACGCCGTGCTTGCATCCTACCTGCGCGGTCAGGCACTGATCTGCATTATTCTCGGCAGCATTTATGCCGCTGGTCTCGCAATTATCGGTCTGAATTTTGCGCTGCTGATCGGCCTCATGTCGGGCCTTGTCTGCTTCGTTCCTTATCTTGGCAATATTCTCGGCCTTGGCACGGCGCTGCTTGTCGCGGTGGCGCAGTTTGGTGCGGATCCAACCAAGCTTATTTTTGTTGCAGCTGTTTACGGTACCGGACAGATGATCGACGGCTATGTCTTGCAGCCAAAGCTTTTGAGCAATGCTGTCGGCATTCATCCCGTCTGGCTGATTTTTGCGCTCTATGCGTTCGGCCTGCTGTTCGGTTTTACCGGTGTGTTGCTGGCCGTGCCGATGGCGGCCTGCACGAATGTGCTTTTCAAACATGCGCTCGATTATTATTCGCATACGCAACTGTATCAGGCGAAAAGCCGAACGGCGAAAGCCGAGAAAGCGACGGCATGAGCGCCTTGCTGACATCGCAGCTCGCTTTTAAATGGCCAAGCACCATGTCGATGGCGCGCGAAGATTTCATCGTCACTAAGGCCAATGAAAAAGCCTTCACGCTGATCGACAGCTGGCCGCAATGGCCGGTGCACGGCGTTTTGCTGGTCGGGCCGGATGGTTCGGGCAAATCGCATCTCGCACGGCTGTGGCAGGAAAAAGCCCATGCCAAATGGCTGGAAACAGTCAGCGATCTGGAAGAGGCGTCCTTGTCGAAGGGCACAAGCTTTATCGTCGAGCTGGAAGATACGCAGGATCTTGCCGAGACACCGCTGTTTCATCTCATCAATCGCGCGATCTTGGGTGAAATTTTCCTGCTGCTGACGGCGCCGCCGACATTATCGTTCGACAGTCTGCGTCTGCGCGATTTGCGCTCACGCCTACGCGCTCTGCCGGAAGTCGTGCTCGGCACGCCGGACGATGTTCTGCTGCGCGCGCTGCTGATCAAGCAGTTTACCGACCGCCAGATCGATGTTGCACCCGATGTCGCCGATTATGTCTTGCAGCGTATCGAGCGTAGCGCCGCCGGTGTGCGTCACGCCGTGCAACAACTCGACATGCTGGCGCTTTCGGAAGGGCGTCGCCTGACGCGGCCGAATGTCGCGCGTTACCTGCGCCAGTCGGCGGAGCCCGTTTCGGGCGCGCTTCAACCGGTCTTGAATTTCAATGCCTGAAACCTCGCGCGCGCTCAATGAAGTTCTGGCGCGGCCCGCAAACCCGCACGTTATCGACATCAAGCTCGCGAAAGCGCCGGAGCGTTTTATCAATCGCGAAATTTCATGGCTGAATTTCAACCGCCGCGTTCTGGAAGAAGCGATCAACGTCAACCATCCATTGCTTGAACGTTTGCGCTTCCTGTCGATTTCGGCGAACAACCTCGACGAATTTTTTATGGTGCGCGTCTCCGGCCTGTGGGAGCAATACAAGGAAGGGATTTCCACGCGCAGCCAGGACGGTCTGACGCCGCAGCAGCAGCTGAAACATATTTCCGAAGCAGTCACGGAGCTGGCCGGTGCACAGCAGGAATGCTGGATTCGGTGCAGCCGCGATCTCGTCTTCTTTGTCAACTCGGTTTGCTACACGTACTCCCCCAAGGACAACCCCGACCACCCCGACCGCCCGTTCATTCTGTACCCA
>JAZKID010000010.1:35269-41953 GCA_040385045.1 Pseudomonadota bacterium
GGAGCTGAAATCCGAGGGCATCGATATCGTTGCCGGCGAAGAATTGAGCGATTGCGAAAAAAGCTGGCTCGACGATTATTTCCTCACCCATGTCTTTCCGGTGCTGACGCCGCTGGCGGTCGACCCGGCGCACCCGTTTCCATTCATTCCAAATCTCGGCTTCACGCTGGCGCTGCGTCTTGCACGGACAAGCGACGGGCGCGGTATGGATGCGCTGGTGCGCGTGCCGCACAAGGTTGATCGTTTTATCGCACTGCCGTCGGACCCGGGGCAAAGCCAGCGCTTCATCAGTCTGGAAAGCACGATCGGGCTTTACATCGCCAAACTTTTCCCCGGCTATCAGGTGAAGGGACAGGGTGCGTTCCGTATCGTGCGCGACAGCGACATCGAGATCGAGGAAGAAGCCGAAGACCTGGTGCGCGTATTCGAAACCATGCTGAAGCGCCGCCGCCGCGGCAACGTCATCCGCATTGAATTCGACGCGGCAATGCCGGAACAGTTGCGCCAGTTCGTGATGGAGCAGCTCGGCGTTTCGATGGACGAAATGTTCGTTGTCGACGGCATGCTGGCACTGAATGATCTTGCGCAGCTTGTGTCGGTCGAGCGGCCGGAAATGAAATTCGTGCCGTATACGCCGCGTTTCCCCGAGCGTATCCGCGACATGGGCGGCGACTGTTTCGCGGCCATTCGCCAGAAAGATATCGTCGTTCACCACCCTTACGAGAGTTTCGACGTGGTGGTGCAGTTCCTGCGTCAGGCCGCGGCAGACCCCGATGTTATTGCGATCAAGCAGACACTTTATCGCACGTCGAAAAATTCGCCGATCATCAAGGCGCTCGCCGAAGCGGCGGAGGCCGGTAAATCCGTCACCGCGCTGGTTGAACTGAAAGCGCGCTTCGATGAGGAAGCCAATATCAAATGGGCGCGCGATCTTGAACGTGCGGGCGTACAGGTCGTTTACGGCTTCGTCGAAATGAAAACGCACGCCAAACTGTCGATCGTCTCGCGGCGCGAAGGCGGTACGCTTGTCAACTTCTGCCACATTGGTACCGGCAACTACCACCCCGTCACTGCGAAAGTATATACCGATATTTCGTTCTTCACCTGCGACCCGGTGATCGCGCGCGACATCACCTGCATTTTTAATTTCATCACCGGCTATGCCGAGCCCAGCGAGCTGGAAGCCTTGCTTCTCTCGCCTTCGACCATGAAGAAGCGCCTGCTGCAACATATTCAAACCGAGATTGACAACGCGCGCGCGGGCAAACCGGCCGGCATCTGGGCAAAAATGAATTCGCTGGTCGATCCGGTGATCATCGATGCGCTTTATGAAGCGAGCGCGGCGGGTGTGCGTGTCGATCTGGTCATTCGCGGCATCTGCTGCCTGCGACCCGGCGTGCCGGGCCTGTCTGAAAATATACATGTGAAATCGATTGTCGGCCGCTTCCTTGAGCATTCGCGCATCATCTGTTTTGCCAATGGCTATGGCCTGCCGCATCCGAAAGCGCGCGTCTACATCACATCCGGCGACTGGATGCCGCGCAATCTCGACCGCCGCGTCGAGGTGATGGTGCCGGTGTTCAATGCAACCGTGCATGAACAGATCCTCGACCAGATCATGATCACCAATTTCCGCGACAACCAGCAAAGCTGGATTGTGCTGCCCGATGGCTCATCCGTGCGCGTGCATCCGAAAGAAGATGAAGAAGCTTTCAACGCGCATCATTATTTCATGACCAATCCAAGTCTTTCGGGGCGCGGAAAAGGTCCGAAGCCAACAACGGGCCAGCGCCGCCTGTCAGGATCAACAGATGCCAAAAGCGCTTAAAATGACGCCAAAAAGAATCGACGAGGGTTACGGCACGCAGTTCTACCCCAGCGGCGATTACACGCCCGGCCGTCTGCCGGGGATGAAACCGATTGCTGTCATCGATATCGGTTCGAACTCAGTCCGCCTTGTCGTTTATGAAGGCATCACGCGCGCGCCGACGCCGATTTATAATGAGAAAATTCTCTGCGGTCTCGGCAAGTCGGTCGCCAGCACGGGCCGTCTTGCGCAGGACGCGATGGACGAAACCTTCGCGGCGCTGAAACGCTTTCGCGCGCTTGCTGACCAGATGCAGGTCAGCGCCGTGCATGTGTTGGCCACGGCCGCCGTGCGCGAAGCAGCCAACGGCAACGAATTTTTGAACATGGCGCGTGCCATCGGTAATTGCCCGGTCGAACTGATTTCTGGCTCGCGCGAGGCGCGCTTGTCTGCGCTTGGTGTTTTGTCCGGCGTGCATAAACCTGACGGCATCGTCGGCGATCTCGGCGGCGGTTCGCTGGAACTTGTCGATATCAAGGATCATCATGTCGGGCAGGGCATCACGCCGAAAAGATTGTCGACAAAATCCTGAAAGACACCGATCTCAGTCTCGGTAAGGGCCGTGCGTTCTACGCTGTCGGCGGCACATGGCGCGCGATGTCGCGCCTGCACATGAAGCGCAAGGATTATCCGCTGCACGTCACGCACGGTTATGAAATCGACGCGAAAGAAATGATCGATTTCTGCCGCTTCCTGCAAAAAGGTGACGAGAGCGCCGAGGAAGCGCTGGCGCAGATTTCAAATGAACGCCGCCCGCTTGTCAATTACGGAGCGCTCGTGCTCGAAAAAGTCCTCAAGGCTTCGAAATGCAAAAGCGTCGTCATGTCGGCGCTGGGTGTGCGCGAGGGCTTGCTGTTCTCGCAGCTGAAGCCGAGTGAGCGCAACACCGATCCGCTTCTGACGGCGGCACATGAATTATCGTTGCTGCGCTCACGCTCGCCGCGCCATGGCGATGAATTGTGCGACTGGACGGATCATTTTTTCAAAACGTTCGACCCGAAAGAAACGGCCGACGAGCGCCGCCTGCGCCACGCGGCGTGCCTGCTGGCCGATATCGGCTGGCGCGCCCATCCGGATTATCGCGGCGAGCAAAGTCTCAACCTGATCGCACATGGCGCTTTCATTGGCATCGATCACCCCGGCCGTGTTTTCCTCGCGCTCGCGATTTATCATCGCCATGAAGGCGTGTCCGAAAGTGGCCTGTCGCCGCGGCTGGCATCATTGGCCGATGAGCGCGTGCGACAGCGCGCGAAAATTCTTGGGCTTGCGATGCGTGTCGCTTACCCGATTTCGGCCGCGATGCCGGGCGTTTTGCCGCGCACACCGCTTTATGTGCGCAAGGGCAAGCTGAAGCTTGAGTTGCCGGTCGACATGGAGGACCTGTCGTCGAAGCGCGTGCTGACGCGCCTTGGCAGGCTTGGAAAATTTATCGACTTAAGCGCTGTGCTGGAAATTACAGGTTAGCGGAACTGGTATTTACCCATCCTTTGTTCATTGAAAATCCCTAGTTTCGGGTATATTGAAGACTAAGAGCAGGGGCAGAAGATGTTCATCGAAAAATCAGATAGCAAAACGATTTCCAAAAAGAATTTGATCTTGGAGAAGTTTGTCCGTGCGCTGAACTCGGCAAAAGCAAGCGATTTTCAAACCTCAAAAGGCGAGGATCTGAGCTTCTCGTTCAAAACTTTGGGAAAAACGTATATGTCCTTCGACCCCGCGTATTCAAAAGGGGAAAGGTCTATGGTTCTTAATGATGAAACTAAAAATGAAAAAGAAGTCAGCCTCATTGCGCAAAATCTTGAAAAAGAGGTTGAGGAAATTATCGCGCTTGCAAAAAAACTCTCACTGGATATCAAAAAATTCAAGCTTATGAAGGGTGCTGAAAAGTTGGACGAGGATGAAAAAACTTTAACGGCAAAAGAAGTCGTTTCTCAACTTATCGCCATGTGCGGTTTAAGTCCACCGCTTCATACGAGCAGGCAAAGTGGCGATACAGAAATTTCCGCGTCGGATATAGAATCATCGAAAGAAATGATTGATAGAAAACAATCGCTGGACAGCGCTCAAGCGGCATATAACTTTTTCTATGGCGAACCGCAATTCAAAGTTAACAGGAATTGGAAGGATTATGATTGGCCGCAGCCTCAGCCGCGAACGCCTCCTGAAAATCCTTAAGCGCTGTGCTTGAGGTCAAGGCTTGAAAGGCTGACGACCTTGCCGTGATGCACCGTTAGGGCGATTTCACCGCGCTTTAAACGCATTGCGATTTCACCGAACAGTTCATAACGCCAGCCTTTCAGCGAAGGCACGCTCGGGTTATCGTTCATCGCGATATCTTCAAGCTCATCCACGGTGGCCAGCATTTTCGCCGACACGCCGGTTTCTTCGGCGGTTTTTTTGAGCAGCACTTTCAGAAGTTCGACCGTTGCGGCCGCTCCGTTCTGCGGGCGTTTCTGCGGTGCGGCTTCTTCAGGAAGATCTTTCGGATCACGCGCCAGCCCCCGCTTCACCGCTTCAAGAACCGCACTCGCGTCTTTTGAGCGTTCGAAACCCTGCTGGACGGAGCGAAGTGCGCCAAGCCCCGCCTCATCATGCGGCGGGCGCTGCGCGATGTCGGCCATCGCGTCGTCTTTCAGAATACGCCCGCGCGGCACGTTACGGCTGACGGCTTCACGCTCGCGCCATGCGGCAAGCTCGATCATGATCGCCACTTCACGCGGTTTTCTGAGACGCCCGCGCAGGCGAAGCCATGCGCGCTCGGGGTCAGCGTCGTAAAGTTTCGGGTCAGAGAGAAAAGCCGTTTCATCATCGACCCAGCTGCTGCGGCCTTTTTCGACAAGCTGCGCTTTCAGCTTTTCATAAACTTCGCGCAGGTGAACTACGTCGTCGATCGCATAATCGAGCTGCGCTTTTGTCAGTGGCCGCTTCGCCCAGTTGGTGAAGCGTTGCGTCTTGTCGATTTTGTGGCCCGTGAGCTGCTGGACGATCTGGTCGTAGCCAACCTGTTCGCCAAAACCCAGAACGCTGGCAGCGATCTGCGTATCGAACAGCGGCACAGGGATAATTTTCCCCAGATGCCACATGGTTTCGATATCCTGCCGCGCAGCGTGGAAAACCTTGATGACGTTCCTGTCCGTCATCAGCGCATAGAAGGGCTCGAGCGAGATGCCGTCGGCCAGAACGTCGACAATCAAGCTTTTTTCAATGCCGCCGATCTGGATCAGGCAGAGCTTGGGCCAATAGGTCGTTTCCCGCAGAAACTCGGTATCGACCGTGATATAGGGCTCAAGGGCGAAGGCCTTGCAGGCGGCGGCTAAATCCGCAGTTGTTGTGATAACAGTCATTGAGTCATTCTCTTAATTCTGTATAAGCGGCTTTGAAGGCCTGTGCCATTTGGCAGCGGCGCTTTCCTGTCGAAAATTCAATAAAATACCGGATTCTTATGCACACTTATCGCTCTCATACCTGTGGCCAGCTCCGTAAAGACCAAAAAGGGCAGACCGTACGCCTGTCAGGCTGGGTCCACCGCGTCCGCGACCATGGCGGCCTTCTGTTCATCGACCTGCGCGACCACTACGGCCTGACGCAGGTCGTGTGCAGCCCGGATTCGAAAGTTTTCAAATCTGCCGAGCGCGTGCGCAGCGAATGGGTGATCCGCATCGAAGGTGAAGTGCGCGAACGCCCGGCCGGAACGGAAAACAATGACCTGCCGACAGGGCTTGTCGAAATTTATGCAACCGATCTCGAAGTGTTGTCAGAAGCGCATGATCTGCCGCTGCCGGTGTTCGGCGAACTCGATTATCCGGAAGAAACGCGCCTCAAATACCGTTATCTCGATCTGCGCCGCGACAAGCTGCATCAGAATATCATGAAGCGCGGGCAGGTGATCAACTCCCTGCGCAAGCGCATGGTGGATGGGGGCTTCTTCGAATTCCAGACACCGATCTTGACCGCGTCAAGCCCCGAAGGCGCGCGCGATTATCTCGTGCCGTCCCGCGTTCATCCCGGCACATTCTACGCGCTGCCGCAGGCACCGCAGCAGTTCAAACAATTGCTGATGGTGGCGGGTTTCGACCGTTACTTTCAGATCGCGCCATGCTTCCGTGACGAGGACGCGCGTGCGGACCGTTCACCGGGCGAATTCTATCAGCTCGATATCGAAATGAGTTTCGTGACGCAGGACGACGTGTTCGACGCGGTTGAACCCGTCATGCGCGGCGTGTTCGAGGAATTTGCGAATGGCAAATCGGTGACGCAGAAATTCCCGCGCATTCCTTACAAGGAAGCGATGGCGAAATACGGTTCCGACAAACCGGACCTGCGCAACCCGCTGATCATTCAGGATGTGACCGAACATTTCGCCGGTTCCGGATTCAAGGTGTTCGCCAACATGATCGCGAACGACGAGAAGGTGAAAGTTTTCGCCATTCCGGGCAATGGCGGCGGCTCACGCGCGTTATGCGATAAAATGAATTCATGGGCGCAGGGTGAAGGTCAGCCGGGCCTCGGTTACATCTTCTGGCGCGAAGGCGAAGAAGGCGGCGCGGGCCCGATCGCGAAAAACATCGGGCCGGAGCGTGCCGATGCGGTTCGCAAACAGCTCGATCTCAAAGTCGGCGATGCCTGCTTCTTCGTTGCAGGGTTGCCGAACAAGGTTCTGAAATTCGCCGGTCTCGCGCGCGACAAGGTGTGCCGCGAATTGAACCTGCTGGATGAAAACAAGTTCGAATTCTGCTGGATCGTCGATTTCCCGATGTATGAATACAACGAGGAAGACAAGAAGGTCGACTTCTCGCACAACCCGTTCTCGATGCCGC
>JAZKID010000011.1:0-1577 GCA_040385045.1 Pseudomonadota bacterium
CCAGCGTTCATTCTGAGCCAGGATCAAACTCTTAAGTTGAATTTGAAACCTTGACTTTTTAGATGTCAAAGGATCTCGATATATTTAGAGACCTGCTTATTGTCTTCTTGCAAAGACAATCACTGTTAAAACAGAAGCTTACGCTTCTGTGTTGAGACTAAACCCGTGAGGGGCTTAGTCTCGGCTGTGCTGAGATACTCAGAGCAGGTCGTTTTGTTGAAACGTTTAACACGATCAGCAAACCGCTGCCTGCGTATCTCTTCTCATCGATCTACAATGTTCAATAACCGGCGGCCATTTTCAGGCCGCAAAACTCTCCCCGTAAAAACCGAAGTTTTCGTTTCGGAGAGAATCTGTCAGAGCCAGCAATCTAGAAGGAAGTTCCTTCCGGGTCAACAAGAATTTGCGATTTATTTTTCGCTCTTTCCTGAAGGCTGACCGGGCGACGTGCCCGCGACAGAGTTGAGGTTATACGGATGGACTCAGTGGAAGTCAAAACCTTTTTTGATTTTTTAACAACTAACTGAATTTACTTGGTAATTCCCTGCTTCGTTTAAATCATATACAACGCTGGACTACGATTTCAACACTCCGGAAATAGAAATTTTGCAGATTCTCTGCCGCATTGCAGCGAACCCGCCCTGCCCGCCTTACTTGCCAGGCATCCTGGGGCCGTTTTTCTCGTCATTCCGGCGGTCAATCTTGTCATCCACTGCCACAATCGCTTTCGCCAGCTCCGCTGCGGCCTTCAAGTGTTCGGGCCCGATGGCGCTGCCGTTATAGGCGTTGCCGTAAACAATCGCCGTATTAAAGGCTGTTTCCAGTTTTTCGCGAATCTCTTCGAGGGTCTGGGCCATGCTTAAGCCTTGCCGGGCATTTTCGGCCCGTCCTTCTTGTCATTGCGTTCTGCGATCTCGTGCTCGACAGCAACGATGGAGCGCGCGAGTTCCGCTGCAGCCGTCAAAGCAGTGGATGCAGCCGTCGCGGCACTGGGCGAGCCAATTGTACTGTGGGGGTAATCAGCATTGTCGATTGCCTTGCCGAAGGCTTCGTAGAGTTCTTTCTTCAATTCATCCAGATTTTTAGCCATTGCGCGTTCTTTCTAAAATGCTATTTACCCGGCAGTTTCATGCCGTTTTTGCGTTCGTCATCGGCCAGCTTTTCGGCGCGTTGCGCGCGCTGTTCATTCTCGATGCTGACAATCGCACTTGCCAGGTTGGCGATAGCATTGCGGTTTTCGATGGTGGGATTAAAGGGGGTGCTTTGGCCGCTATTGGTCGAATCTTCGTATTGCGGATGGCGTTTTACCGCCGCCTCGAAATGCGTCCAGAGAGTTTCTTTCAGTTGATCGAGGTCGCGCGCCATATCCTGCTCCTTCAAAATGAACACGTCATTTCTAGGATGGTAGGCCGTTTTTGTCAAATGTTATGTGAAATAACCTTTAGATTCGCGCGAGATATACTTGCGCGACCTTGGAGACAGGTGATTTGCCGACGGCTTCCGCGATAAACCGGCCCGCCGCCGCGATTTTCTCGATATCCACACCCGTTTCAATGCCCATGCCATGCAGCATATAT
>JAZKID010000011.1:1587-2450 GCA_040385045.1 Pseudomonadota bacterium
ATATATAAGACATCTTCGGTCGAAACATTGCCGGTCGCGCCTTTGGCGTAGGGGCAACCGCCGAGGCCGGCGGCGGCGGAATCGATGACGCTCACCCCCTCCTCCAATGCGATCACAAGGTTGGCGAGCGCTTGGCCATAGGTGTCGTGGAAATGCGCGGCGATATGCTGGACAGGAATTTTCTTTTTCACCGCCTGCAGCAAAAGGCGCGTTTTCACGGGCGTTCCAGTGCCGATCGTATCGCCCAGCGATATTTCGTAGCAGCCGAGCCCGAACAATTCCTTGGCCACGCGCACCACCGCTTCGGGCGCAATTTCGCCTTCATAGGGGCAGCCGAGGACGCAGGAAACATAGCCGCGCACCGCGATGCCATGCTTTTTTGCTTCGTCAATCACGGGCTTGAAACGCTCGATGCTTTCGGCGATGGAGCAGTTGATGTTCTTCTGGCTGAAGCTTTCGGAAGCGGCGGCGAAGACCGCGATTTCACGCGCGCCTGCCGCCACGGCGCTTTCCATGCCCTTGGCATTCGGCACCAGCACGGGATAACTGACGCCAGTTTTTTTAGTGATCGCCGCAAAAACATCGGCCGGAATCCGACAGCATATTGATGAACGCAACCTTGACGTTCGCGGGCACGATGTTCTTTTCGTTCTGCAACCCGTCGCGCGGGCCGACCTCGACGATGCGTGCTTTTTGCGGGTAATTCTGGATCATGGCGCGCGTTTCAGCATTTCGGTGAAGGTGGTCAGCATGTCGACCGCTTCGTCGCCGCCATGCTCCTGCCAGTAAAAATGGATCTGGCTGTCGCGGATTTCAATCTCGAAAAACTGCGCTATCACAAGATCATTCTGATGACCGACGCC
>JAZKID010000012.1:0-255 GCA_040385045.1 Pseudomonadota bacterium
AAGCGCCGAAAAATATTCCGTGGGCGGATGTGACACGCCATGCACGCGAAGATTACAAAAAATGGAGCGCGCCGACACAAAATCCCGGTGCAGTGCAGGTTGCAGACCTTGTCTTGCAGATGGCTGAGTGCGTGCCGGAGGATGCGATCATCTGCAATGCCGCGGGCAATTACGCGTCATGGATCCATCGCTTCTATCCGTTCCGCCATTTCAAAACGCAGCTCGCGCCGACATCGGGTTCGATGGGCTATAGCC
>JAZKID010000012.1:265-960 GCA_040385045.1 Pseudomonadota bacterium
TGACGGTGCAGGAACTTGCCACAGCCGTGCTGCATCATCTGAATATCATTGTGGTCGTGATCGATAACGGCATGTACGGCACCATCCGCCTGCATCAGGAAAAAGCTTATCCGGGCCGCGTGATCGGCACCGATCTCAAAAATCCTGATTTTGCCGCAATGGCAAAAAGTTTCGGTTGCGCGGCGTTCACGGTGCATGAAACGAAAGATTTCGCGCCGGCTCTTGAGGCGTCGCTGAAAAATAACCTGCCGTCGCTTATCCACGTCGTCATCGATCCTGAAGCGATCACGCCGACAACAACATTAGCGGCCGTGCGCGCGGGCGCGCAGCGTGCGTAAGCCGCAAAAATACGCCGCTGCATTTTTGACTCTCTTTCTCTCTTTTATTTCCGAAGCACATGCGGGAAACGAGCGGTGGCAGTGGGCGCTGTCGCCATTTTATGCGCCGCGCTCCAGCGTCAGCGTCAAAGGTCAGTTGATTTTTTCACCGCAAGGCCAGCTCGACAGCGAAGGCATGCTTTATCGTTACGACACGCGGTTCAGTGTCTGGCGTGACCGCAATCCGTTCGCGCTTAGAAATTACGTCACCGAAAGCGAAGACAATTTCTATGTCGGCTATGCTTTTCAAAATGGCCCGTGGCGTGCGCGGATTTTTGCCGGGCCGAGCGTTACCAGCGACAACCAGTTCGGTTTTAC
>JAZKID010000012.1:970-1715 GCA_040385045.1 Pseudomonadota bacterium
GGTTGGGGAACTTTTGTGGCTAGGGCCTTCCGGCGAATTCGTCGGGTTCGAAGCGCGCGGCTCGACGGTCAAGACCAACTGGAGCATCAGCATGGTGTCGGGCTTCCCGACAGGCTGGCATGACACGAAGCTCGGGCCGGAAGCAGGTGTCAGCGGCAATATTACCGGCTGGAATGTGCGCGCAGGTCTGGCGCTGACAGGTTTAAAAGTTTCAAATCTTGATGTCGGGATCAGCGCCGGTGCGCTGGTCGACGATCAGGATATCGTCAGCCCTTACGCCAGCGTTTGGCTTTCGGGCCGTTTTTAATTCATTTTGCCGGAAGCGTCGAATTTCTTGAGATAGGCAATGAGGTCCCTGATGTCCTGTTCGTCGCTGAGGCCCGCGAACACCATCTTTGTGCCCGGGATCGCGCCTTGCGGATTCTTAATATAGGTCATGAAATTGTCTTCGCTCCATATCAGGCCTGAATTCTTGTTGGCAGGCGAATAACTGAAATTTTCGATGCTTCCCGCCTTGCGGCCGAAAAGCCCGTTCAACTGCGGCCCCAGCTTATTGCGCGCGTTCTCGCCGACAGCATGACACACAATACACTTTTTGAAAACTGTTTCACCTTTCACGGCGTCCTGCGCCCGAAGAGGCGTGAAACCGGCAAAGGTAATCGTGATTATAAAGGCAAAAAATGCGCGGTTCATGACATCCTGCGTGCGATCGTGGCTGCAACCTCATTGAGATTGGCACCATAGT
>JAZKID010000012.1:1725-12132 GCA_040385045.1 Pseudomonadota bacterium
TGCCGGTCGCCTGAGCGATTTTATTGAAAAAACTCTGGTACTGCTGGCGCGGTTTCAGGGCCGGTTCGGATTTACAAGAATTTTCAAAGGCTTCGACAATCTGGCGGCCTGTCTGGTCCGAAGCGTCGGCGGCAAGGCCGAGCTGATAAAATGTCTTGGCGATGGCATCGCGCGCCTGCTGTTCGATACCGTTATAATTCGAAGGCATTTTCACATCCGGCAAATTTGCCAATGCGAGCGGATTGGATGCCCGCAATGCTGCAATTTCACCTGCGACATTCGCATTCATCGCGCTCGTCAGCGCGTAATAGCCGGCATATTTCTGGTTCAGGGCGTAGGTTGCGATTTCACCGGTGATCTCGCTTGTATCGGGTTCGATGATTTTGCTCTTGTCCGTCTGGCGCGCATTATAAGACAAAATATTTTCGTGCAGCACTTCCTGTGTGCTGACGATATCGATCAGCTCAGGCTCGCCAATGTTGTCGTTGATCGCAGATGTGGCGATCTGTTCCTTTTGAGCCGTGGCTTCAATGCCAGTTGAACGCGCCATGGCGACACCGTTACGCTCCACGCCAACAAGTTCTGTTGCAATCTTCTGGTCGAGAAGCGTGGTTTGCTTGGTGATGTCGTAATAATCGCGCGGAATTTGACCCAGCGTATAATCGTAATTGCGCTCGCCGGGATTTTTCAGGATATTGAATTGGTTCAAAATGGCATCGATAGTGCCATGCCCCTTGAGGCTGAGTTTTTCGTTCTGCGGTTTGAAAAAGGCTGGATAGGTAATTGGAATATTTTGCGGCGGGGCTTTGAGGACCGTGGTGTTCGAAGCACCCAGCAGGCTAGCAAAACTGCTCACCTGCTGAGGGCTCCTTGTCTGCTCAAAAGTTTGGGGCTGCAGCGGATTGATCATGTAGTGCTGCCAATCTGCTGCTGCTTTTGAGTTACGCTTTTGTTTCTTCTTTTTTTGTTTCTTCTTTTTTCTCTTCAGGCTTTGGTTCAGGCTGTGGCTGCGAAGCGCCGCCGAGCCATGCAGCGAGAATGCCGGATGCGACATCGATGCCTTTGCCTGCTATGCCGAAGATGCCGTTGTAGAGCACCATCTTGCGCTGCGTGCGCAGGGCTTCACTGGCAATGAAAGCTTCTTCGCTGAATTGTGGCGGGCAATAACCGCCACCGCCAAAGCCAACACCGCCGAAACCACCAAAGCCGCCACCGAAGTTGCCGCCAAAATTTCCACCGAAACTGTTGCCGAAAAATTGCGGGCCGCAATCGACACGGCCACGGCCGCCGCCATTGTTCCAATTGCCGCCACCGCGGATCGGGCCGCCGCCGCGCGGGCCGCAGTCGAACCCAGCCCAAAGATTATTGACCGGGCCGTTGTTTCTTGTCGGGCCGCAAGGAAATTGGGGTTGCTGGGGAATGTTCGGAAAACAATTATTGTTAATACGAATTCCATCAAAAGGACGGCAGATCATAAAAAACCTCTTACTTTAAAATAAACGCAACATAAATATGGTTAACGGTTATGTTTAATACATTTTAAGAAGAAGTCAAACGAAATCTTGAAATTTATGATTAGATAAAATTTTAACTAAAAAAGCCGCCCGTTCGGCGGCTTTTTATTCAAATTTTACTTAAACGATTACTTCAGATGACAATGACCCGTGTGCCGACACGGACACGCTGGTAAAGGTCGATTACATCGTCATTGACCATGCGGATACAGCCCGAAGACACAGCCTTGCCGATCGTGTCCGGCTCATTAGTGCCGTGGATGCGGTACAGCGAGGAGCCGAGATACATGGCGCGCGCGCCAAGCGGGTTCCCCGGTCCGCCCGGCATGAAACGGGGCAGGTCGGGGCGGCGCTTCAGCATTTCATCCGGCGGTGTCCAGTCCGGCCACTCGGCCTTGCGGGTGACGGACTTCACGCCGGCCCATTCGAAACCGGGGCGGCCGACGCCGATACCGTAGCGGATCGCCGTGCCGTCATTCTGGACGAGGAACAGGAAACGCTGGTTGGTATCGATCACGATCGTGCCTGCGCCTTCGCGGCCCGTATAATTGACGACGGTGCGTTCAAAGCGCGGATCCATGCGCCCGCCGCTCTGCTGGCGCTGCTGCGCGCGCCATGCGGGTTCGGACGGGTCTGGCTGATAGTAGGACGGCGCCTGCTGGTAGCCTTGCTGCGGCTCATAATACTCGTTCGGCTGCGTGCCATAGCTCGCATATTGCCGGACTTCACCACGCGGGGCGGGCACATACCATGCCCTGCCGTCCGGCGTACGCACGGCGCGGCGCTGGATGCCGGCTTGCGGAGCAACGTCGTTGCTCCATTGCGCGAAAGGAAGGTTCAGGCGCACGCCCGAAGCGCGCGGGCTGGTGTTGTAAGCAACCTGTGTTGATGCTGGCGCCATGCCCTGTGCCTGTGCGACGTAATTCGGCGGAGCCGCACTGTAAGCGGCAGCGGCGAAGCCCTGTTGAGGCTCAACATAGCCAAGCGGCTTGGCTTCGGCGGGGGAAAGGATGGCAGCGGCGAAGGCCACGGCCAGAAACGCATAAACACTCGTCCTCATCATGGACGTTCACTCCAACTCAAAACGCAACGCTTACAAAACTGAAAACAGGCGGTACGCAGTACCAGATCCGCGCTGTTAACGTTAAAGATCATCAACCGAAAATCATAAACAAAGCCCAAATTTGCGTGGGTTTCAGGCCTCAGACAACTGCTTTAAGCCGAAACAGGGTTAGCAAAGGTTTTATTTCGGGTGGTTATGGTGAACAAAACTTTTAAAAGCGGGCATTTTTGAAAATGCCAACAGGCCGCTTGCCAAGCTTGCTTTCGATGAATTGGCGCGCTTAAACACTCTCATCATGAACACCGCGCCGCAAAAAAAATCTTCTCCTAAAAATAATAGACTTCTTGCCCGCATTCCGCGTGGATTTACCGACCAGAGCGCGGCCGATCTCGCCGCTGTGGATCATATGATGTCGACCATCAGGCGCGTCTACGCGTCTTACGGTTTCGAGCACGTTGAAACGCCACTGATCGAATATACCGACGCGCTGGGCAAATATCTGCCCGATCAGGACCGGCCGAATGAAGGTGTGTTCTCGTTTCAGGACGATGATGAGCAGTGGCTGTCGCTCCGTTATGATCTGACCGCCCCGCTCGCGCGTTATGTCGCCGAGAATTTCGATAGGTTGCCAAAGCCCTATCGCTCGTATCGTTTCGGGCCTGTATTCAGAAATGAAAAACCCGGCCCCGGCCGCTTCCGCCAGTTTTTGCAATTCGATGCGGATACGGTCGGCAGCGCATCGCCTGCCTCGGATGCGGAAATGTGCATGATGATGGCCGATACGATGGAAGCGCTGGGCCTGAAGCGCGGCGAATATGTCGTAAAGGTCAACAGCCGCAGGGTTCTCGACAGTATTATGGAATCTATCGGTCTTGGCGGTGATGAGAATGCAGGCCGTCGCCTCGGTGTGATGCGTGCGATCGACAAGCTCGACCGGCTCGGCGAAAAGGGCGTGCATGCGCTTCTTGGTATGGGGCGCAAGGATGAGAGCGGCGATTTCACAAAAGGGTCCGGCCTTGCCGATCATGATATTCAGCGCGTCATCGATCTTCTGAAAGCGGCAAGCGGCAATAACCAAAATACGCTCGCCAAAATCGCGTCGCTGATTTCAGACGAAGCCGTCAGCGAACTTGGTGAAATTGCCGCGCTTTGTACCGCGGCGGGTTATGATGAAGCGCGGATCGAGATCGATCCTTCCATCGTGCGCGGTCTTGAATATTACACAGGCGCTGTTTTCGAAGCGCAGCTGACCTTCCCCGTGCAAAATGAAAAAGGCGAAACGGTTGTGTTCGGCTCCGTCGGCGGCGGCGGACGTTATGACGGTCTTGTCAGCCGCTTTCGCGGCGAGCCAGTACCTGCGACCGGTTTTTCAATCGGCGTCTCGCGGCTTTTGTCCGCATCGAAAGCGCGTGGCCTCACGGACAGTTCAAATACGCGCGGCCCGGTTGTCGTCTCGACGGCGCTCGGCATGACAACCGCCGATGCGTTTCGCCTTGCGAAAATTTTGCGCGAGGGCGGCATTGCAACTGAGATTTATCTCGGCACATCCGGCAAGCTTGGCAACCAGCTCACCTATGCCTCGAAGCGGGGCAGCCCGTGTGTGATTATTCAGGGCGACGACGAGCGCGCCAAAGGTGAAGTCATCGTGCGTGATATGGTCAGCGGCGAACAAATAGCCGTAAAGGAAATGACCCTGACTGAAAATGTGAAGAAGATCTTCAAGCCTGCGAATTGACAAGCCAAAGAACCTCATATGCAATGAGGTTCTTTGGGATAGTGTCATGTCTTCAATTCAGCAGGTTCAAAACGGCACCTTATCAAATTTACAGCCGAAAATAGGCACGCTTTTTGAAGATGCCAAAAGCAATTCTTCGCAATTGACTTTTAATCTTCTCAACAAAGACAAAGACGTTGCTGCGATTGTCGGTAGATTGAAGAAACTGATTGGCGTCAATCTCCATTCTCTCAGTGACGAAAGCCAAGACAAGGTGAAGGAAAAAGCCGATCACATCAGCGCAGCGCTTGTGGAAAGATCAATCAAGAAGAAAAAAATGTCCCTCGAAGATGCTAATAAGCTGCGTGCGTGCTATGAAATTATCAATTCAGTTAAATACGATTATGCGAGAGGCGCCGTAGACGTCTACTCCATCAGTTTAAGATCCTGGGCTGAAAATCTCTATGCCGGCGGATACAGAGATTAGTCTTCCGCTTTCCGAACTGGGTTTTCCTGCTTTTTTAAATTTCACCATGGCAGCATTTTTCCGTCATAGCTGAAGAAACCACCGCTCTTCGTCATATCCATTTTTTCAATGACAGTACGCATGCCGCTGATGCTTGTTTGCGTATCAAGCGGTGCCTTGTCGCCGCCCATGCGGGTTTTTACCCAGCCCGGATGCAATACCGCGGCGATGATTCCATCTTCTTTCACGCCGAGCGCGATGGATTTCCATGCTGCATTCAGCGCGGCTTTTGACGCGCGGTAAGGAAGGCTGCCGCCGGATACATTTTCGGCGATACTGCCCATCAGACTTGAAACAGCGACCAGCTTTTTTATCTTGCCCTTGCGCAGATGGGAGAGAAAGCTTGATGCCAGAATAACGGGGGCGATGGTGTTGATATGCAGCGTATGGCCAAAATCATCCGCATCGATCGTGGCGAGTGGATCATTTCGGCCATAAACACCGGCGTTGGAAATCAGCAGGTCAACCGGCTCATCGATCTTGCCCGCAAGCCTGCGAACATCGTCCGGCTCGTCGACGTTGAGAGGCTCGATACGAATATCGCCGCCAAGCTTTTTCAGATCATCCGCTTGTTCTGGCTTGCGGCAGGTAGCGATCACGCGCCAGCCGTCGCCGGCATATTGGCGGGTAAATTCAAGGCCAAGGCCACGATTGGCGCCGGTGATGAAAACGGTTGGCATAGACTGGCTTCCTTTCTTGCCCTCAAACAAAAAAAGCCCCGCGTGAGTGTGGGGGTGAGGTGCGTCGGCGAAGCCGATGAATTGCTTGAGAAGAAATTCAAGCACCGAACGCGCTGAGCACATGCGAAGCGCAAGGCCATAAAAAAACCCGGCCAAAAGGCCGGGTTTTTCGATCCGAGGATCAGGTAAGACTAGAGGTGAACGCGGAGACCGACGTTGACCTGGTGATTGTCGATGTCGCCCGAAACAACTGCGCCAGCTGTTGCGTTGAAAGCATCAACGTCATTGAACTGAACGAAGCGGTAGGCAACGTCAACCGTTACGTTGCGGCTGATGTCGTAAGACAGACCAGCTGTAACGTTCCAAGCGAACGCTGTATCTTCACCATTGAAGGTGTCGATCGGACCAGCTGTTGCCGAAACGTTGTCGAAACGAACGTTAGCAAAACCGGCACCGGCACCGATGAACGGTGTGAAGCCCCAGCCCATCGGAATGTCGAGGAGCAGGTTGGCGAACCAGTAGAATGCGTTGACTTCGCCGTCTGTTGCAGCGAGGACACCAGCATCGACAGCTGACTGGTCAGCGTCGTTGTTCATGTAGCCAGCTTCAACTTCGAGACGTGGAGCAAGGATGCCCCAACGGCTGCCGAAAGCGTAACCAGCAACGATCGAAGCGTTGAAGCCTGTGTCTGTTTCCAGAGTATCGGCAACGTCAGCATCGCCATCGAGGTTGCCATCGATGTCGTCCTGGAAGTTTGCGCCGGCTTTAACGCCGAAGTATGGACCGCCCTTGCTCTGCGCCATGGCAGGAGCTGGTTGGCTGTAGAGAAGGTCAGCAGCTTGTGCTTGGCCAAGACCAACGAGGGCCGTGACGGCAACGCCGCAAACGAGTGCTGTAAGTTTCATGTTATTACCTCAGTTTTTTTGCTTGGGAACGAACCAGAAGGATTCGTTTTAGAGCAGACCGGACCTGTTTACACCGTGAGACGGGGAGGGCAACCCGTGACAGCCTGTTTAAGGCGACTTCTCAAATGCCTGTGTTTTTTTCGTCACAGTTGTTAGTAAATATTTCCCTAAATCATTGATTTGAAATATTAATTTTCAGGCACTCTCTTAAAGGACATGGTAAACAGGGTCCTAATTTTTAGATTTTGTTAAGAGATAACCACAAAAACCTGCCTCGCAGCGCTTTGAAATGACGCGCCGCGCGCCTGTTGAAGACACGAAAACAGATGCAACACTCGGAATCGCAAAAAACGATTCTCATCGATAAGCTAATAATACCAGCATTTATTGCGCTTTTTGCCGATATTTTCTTCTGCAGCAATAAAAAAACCCAGGTTCTTTCGAACCTGGGTCGCAACACCTAATTGGAGAGGAAGGTGTTTTCTTGAAGGAAAACGCCAGACGCAAAGAAATCTAACGTTTTCACCCGCCGCCGGCGTTGCCGTGAGCGGATTCGGTAATGTGAATTCTTATGATATTCCGACGATGCCGCACGACCTCGCCGTCATGAAAATCACTTTTGCCGGAATGAAAGCGCCGGTCAAGCACTCAAAAAAGAATCTTTGTTTCTTATATATTTCAATAGCTTATGAAAATAACGAAGGTTAACAGCCGCGCTTATTTGCGATCCCGGCCCGCACCTTTGAAAAAGCCTTGCAGGATAAAGAAAAACCCGGCGCGATGGCAAGCAGGGCCTATAAATTGAGGCTTTCATAAAGGTCCGACCAATCAGGATTGGCCTTCGCGATGAGGTCGAGTTTCCTTTTGCGAGAACTGCCCTTCAATTTCTTCTCACGCTCGAGGGTGATTCCATATCGGCATAAAATTCATCGTAGACGAGATATTTGCAGCCATGGCGTTTGCTAAATCCTTCGATCAAACCTTCTTTATGTTCATAAATACGACGTGGCAGGTTGCTGGTCACGCCAATATACAGTGTGCCGTACTGTTTGCTGACGAGAATATAGACACATGGCTGTTTCATGAGAACGTAGAATAGATTGCTTCGCTTCGCTCGCAATGACGAAAAACGAAATATAGAAATTCGTCATTGCAAGGAACCGAAAGGCGACGAAGCAATCTATTCTACAGTCCTAAAATAAAAAACGGCGCCTGATGGCGCCGTTCTGTTATCTGGACTGATGAGAAGATAGATTAGAAATCCATTCCGCCCATGCCGCCGCCCATGCCACCCGGCATGCCGCCGCCGGATTCTTTCTTCGGCAGTTCGGAGATCATCGCTTCCGTCGTGATCAGCAGGCCTGCAACGGACGCTGCATCCTGAAGGGCGTGACGGACGACTTTCGTCGGGTCGATGATGCCGGCCTTGACCATGTCGCAATATTTTTCATTGCGCGCATCGTAGCCGTAATTGTCGTCGTTCGATTCAAGAACCTTGCCGACGACGATCGAGCCTTCTTCGCCTGCATTCTCAGCAATTTGACGAATTGGGGCTTCGAGCGCTTTCAGCACGATGTTGATACCGGCCTGTTCGTCGTCGTTCTTGCCTTGCAGCTTGCCGATCGACTTGCGTGCGCGCAGTAATGCGACGCCGCCGCCCGGGACGATGCCTTCTTCAACGGCAGCGCGTGTGGCGTTCAGGGCGTCTTCGACGCGGTCCTTACGCTCTTTCACTTCCGTTTCCGTGGCGCCGCCGACGCGGATAACCGCAACACCGCCAGCGAGTTTCGCGAGGCGCTCCTGCAGTTTTTCCTTGTCGTAATCCGAAGTCGTTTCTTCGATCTGCGCCTTGATCTGGCCCACGCGGCCTTCGATCTCTTTTTTCTGACCGCCGCCGTCGACGATGGTGGTCTTTTCTTTTTCAATGACGATTTTCTTGGCTTTGCCGAGCATCTTCACGGTGACGTTTTCGAGCTTGATGCCGAGGTCTTCGGAGATCATCTGGCCGCCGGTGAGGACAGCGATGTCTTCCAGCATGGCCTTGCGGCGGTCGCCAAAGCCCGGTGCTTTCACGGCAGCAACTTTCAGGCCACCGCGCAGCTTGTTCACAACGAGTGTGGCCAGCGCTTCGCCTTCGACGTCTTCCGCGATGATGACCAAGGGGCGACCCGTCTGCACGACAGCTTCCAGAACAGGCAGCATGGCCTGCAGGCCTGTCAGTTTCTTTTCGAAAATCAGAACGTATGGATCTTCAAGCTCGGCAACCATCTTTTCCGCATTCGTGATGAAATACGGTGAGAGGTAGCCGCGGTCAAACTGCATGCCTTCGACGATGTCGACTTCAGTCTCGAGCGACTTGTTTTCTTCGACCGTGATGACGCCTTCATTGCCGACCTTGTCCATGGCTCTCGCCAGTTCCTTGCCGATGAATTCGTCGCCGTTGGCGGAAATGGTGCCGACCTGCGCGATTTCAGCCGTCGACTTGATTTTCTTCGAGCGACGCTTGAGATCTTCGACAACCGTTTCAACAGCGAGCTTGATGCCACGCTGAATGTCCATCGGGTTCATGCCGGCAGCAACGTATTTCGCGCCTTCCTTGACGATAGCCTGTGCGAGCACGGTGGCCGTCGTGGTGCCGTCACCGGCCATGTCGTTCGTTTTCGAAGCGACTTCGCGCATCAGCTGTGCGCCCATGTTTTCGAAACGGTCGGCCAGTTCGATTTCTTTCGCAACCGAAACGCCGTCTTTCGTGATGCGCGGTGCGCCGAAGGATTTTTCAATGACGACGTTGCGGCCTTTCGGGCCGAGCGTCACTTTGACAGCGTTGGCGAGCGTATCGACGCCGCGCAGCATTTTCTCGCGCGCATCGGCGGCGAACTTTACATCTTTAGGAGCCATAATGTTTATTCCTCTTTGTTGTCAGGTTACTGAGCGATGACGCCCATGATGTCGGATTCCTTCATGATCAGGAGGTCCTGACCGTCGATCTTCACTTCCGTGCCCGACCATTTGCCGAACAGGACGCGGTCGCCTTTTTTCACATCGAGCGCGACAAGCTTGCCGGCTTCGTCGCGGGCGCCGGCGCCGACGGCAATGATTTTGCCTTCCTGCGGCTTTTCCTGCGCCGTATCCGGGATGATGATCCCGCCTTTGGTTTTCTCTTCAGATGTCACGCGTTCAACGACGACGCGATCATGCAATGGACGAAATTTCATTGTAAGTCCCTCATATCTTTCAGTTTTGTTGTCCTTTGGGTTGGCGTCTAGCGCCTTTGGCACTCACATTTTAAGAGTGCCAGCCCATGGGTGAGGAAGTAGGATGAAGGAGGTAAAGAGTCAAGGGATTGTACTATCAGGCGCCACTCCTTGCGCTTGATTATGCTCTTTCACATGTGTTGAAGTCTAGAAACCCAAGTTCTCTTGATGGAATTTGGAGAGGTAAGCCTTAGATCCGGAAAGCCGGAGTTCAGTAATAAAGTCTATAGACCGCTCGTAATTAGAATTAGAGCAGGCAGTTTTGGTCGTAAATTTTCCTGAAATTTTCTCATCAGAGCCGTTATCGTCGACCATTTCTACTTTCGGGGGCGATCCTTTTCCAAAAAAATACTTTTGCATTTTGGCCTGGGTCAAATTCTCCAGCCTTTTATCGCCCGGTTGAATACCGGTTCTTTTTTCCCCATTCGAAATGAGATAAAATTCCATTTTATATTTATCAGATATGCCTTGCTTCACTGCGCGTGCAAAAAGATAATCTGCTCTGGAGCTGCCATCAGGTTCGACCCGGCCATCAAGATCCGTGCCGCCACCGACAAAAACCCAATTTGATGAAATAGTGCCCATAGCTTTATCCTTTAAAATTTTATATTTTTAAATCTCCACATAGAATAACAGCCTGCCGCGTTTTTGCAACGAAAACGGCCATGGCTTTTTTCATGACGCTATGATAGCTCGCCTATACCTATCAGGAGTTGAAATGAGAATTTTTTGTATCGCTGCAGCAGTCGTT
>JAZKID010000013.1:0-3977 GCA_040385045.1 Pseudomonadota bacterium
GACAGTCACATCGATATTCGTTTTATCAGGCGAGCTGCCCGGAACCGGCTTGGCCGTGGCGGTTTCGAAGAAGGACAGGTCCTTCAGGTTCTGTTCCGACTTTTTCAGCTTTCCGATGTTGAAGGGGTCGCCTTCGGCGAAACCGAGTTCGCGGCGGATCACTTCGTCAATCGTGCGGACGTTGCCGATGATATTGATGTTCTCTACAAAAACCTTTTGCGCTTCATTAAACGTAAAAGTGACGTCGATAGTCTGCTTTTCGCGGTTGCGCTCGACTGATGGGCGGATGTCGATAAACGAAAACTGGCGCGCTTCCAGCTCTGCCGTGAGCTTGCAGATTGTTTTTTCGATTTCGCTTGCCTTGTACCAGTCGTCTTTTTCAAAAGTCACAAATTCATCGTAACCCTTGGTGACCAGCGAAGGGACATTGCTGACAAGGTTGATTTTGCCAACTTTGTAACGCACGCCTTCATCAAGCGTGTAGGTAACAAAGAAGTTCTTGCGGTCCGGAGACAGTTCGGCGATCGCGCTTTCGACGCGGAAATCCGCATAGCCGTGATCGAGGTAGAATTTACGCAGCAGTTCGCGGTCATAGGCCACGCGGTCGGGATCGTATTTGTCGTCGCCAGACCAAAAGCGCCACCAGCGGTCTTCCTTGCTGCGGACGACCTTTTGCAACTTGCTGTCGTCGTAGCGTTTGTTGCCGATAAAGCTCATGCGCGAGATCAGCGTTTGCGGACCTTCGTTAATTTCGAAAACGAGGTCGACGCGGTTCTGGTCGCGCTTGATGATCTTGGGCTGGATGTCGGCGGAGAAACGCCCGCCGATGCGATAGATATCCTGAATACGCTCCACATCCGCCTGCACCTTCGTGCGGGTCAGCACGTTCCGCTGGCGCAGCGAGATTTCGTTCATCAGGTCGGCGTCTTTGACCTTCTTGTTACCTTCGAACGCAATCTGGTTGATGATCGGGTTTTCGACCACAACGACAACCAGATCAGCGCCTTCCTGATAGAAAGACACGTCGGCGAAAAGGCCGGTCGAGAACAGGTTCTTGAGGGAAGTATCCAGCTTGTCGGGATCAAACTCGTCACCTGCAGACGTGTCCATATAGGAAAGGACGGTTGCAGGTTCGATACGCTGCGTGCCTTCGACACGGATCTGCCCGATCCTGTCGGCATGCGCCGTCACGGCGCATAGTGCGACCGTCAGGAACACGACAATGCACAGCATCGCCATAGGGCGTGAAATGGAGGTTAGCCTCTTGATCATCAACTCTGCGCTTCGGCTCTTGGTATGTTCTTGTTATTTTTAAGAGATTAGTTTCACAACATAATCAACGACCTTCAGTTGCACAAGGTCATTCCACGTTGCGAGGAACATAATACCAAGTAAAAAGACTAAGCCAACCCTTAAAGCGTATTCCTGCACTTGTGTGCTCAAGGGTTTACCGCGCAGTTTTTCCATAGCATACATCGCGAGATGCCCGCCGTCGAGCAGGGGAATCGGCAACAGGTTAATAAGGCCGAGGTTGATCGACAGCAAAGCCGCGAAGGTGATAAATGCGATAATGCCCTGCGACGCGAAATCGCCGGCATAGGCGCCGATGCGCAAGACACCGCCCAGCTCGTCGGTGCTGCGGGTGCCAATGATCATCTGGCCCAGCCCCTTCAGCGTCATCGTGGTGATGCGCCAGGTTTCACCCAGCGACGCCCAGATGGCAGAGAAAAAGCCGTGCTTCTGCATTTCAAAAGCCGATTCAGGGCTGACGATCCCCATCAGGCCAACGTCATGGCGGAAACCAAAACGGTCTTCCTTTACGACCTTGCGAGGCGTGATGCTAAGCGTCACGGGATTTTTTTCGTCCCAAGTCGCTTTCTTGCCGCCAGCGCCGTCATCGACCATGCCGGTATAATGCACGATAACAACATCCATCGGCTTGCCGATATTCATGTCGGTAATCGGGCGCAGGTCCTGGAAGCGGTCGATTGCCTGACCGTTCACGCTGAGAATTTTATCGTCGGGCTTTACGCCGGCGTCAAAGGCGGCTGAGGGTTCGACGATTTTCGCCGCCACAGGGGGCATATATGGCTGGCCTTGAAACATGAACAAGGTCGACAGCACAATAATCGCGAAGATGTAATTGATGGCAGGACCGGCAAATACGATCGCCGCGCGTTTATAAAGAGGCTGCGTGAAAAACGCGACTTTCTTTTCCTCTTCGGTGTAGGCGCGGACCTGATCTCCCTCGGCAACACCTTCGGCAGGCGCAGCGCTGGACGGATCGCTGTCACCGAACATCTGGACATAACCGCCCAGAGGAATGGCGCAGATTTTCCAGCGGGTGCCATGCTTGTCGTTACGGCCCCAGATTTCAGGACCGAAACCGATCGAGAATTTCTCGATTTTGACGCCGCAAAGGCGCGCAATAATGTAGTGACCCCATTCATGGATGAAGACGAGAACGGCAAGAACCAGAATGAACGGCCCGCCATAATCACGAACGAACTCGAACGGAGTCGTCAGTAGCTTATTCAACATTTCCATGGATATCCCCCATCTGCCTCGGCCGGTTCGGCCTTTTCTTTCTATTTTAACGCCTGAATGGCGGTTGCCGCAATAGTGCGCGCTTCGCTATCCAGGGAAAAGATGTCATCAAGGCTTGATATGGCCTTGATTTTTATGGTTTGCAAGGCCTGCTCGGAAACTTTCTCGATATCGATGAACTTCAGTTTGCCGGCCAAAAATGCCTCCACAGACATCTCGTTAGCCGCATTGAGCACCGTGGGATACCCCAAGCCAGACTTAAGAGCGTGACGCGCCAGTTTTAGTGCATAAAATCTATCAATATCAATAGGTTCAAAGTTAAAGCTCAAATTTTTTGTTAGGTCGAGCTTTTCCCCGGTGGTATCGACACGTTCTGGCCATGCCAATGTGTGGGCAATCGGCGTCCGCATGTCTGGCGCGCCCATTTGAGACAAGATACTTCCGTCGATATATTCAACCATTGAATGAACAAGAGACTGGGGGTGAACCAGGACGTCGATTTGTTCGGACGGAAGGTTAAACAAATACGCAGCTTCGATGACTTCCAACGATTTATTCATCATCGTTGCGCTGTCGACCGAAATTTTCGCGCCCATCGCCCAATTAGGGTGGCGGATAGCCTCGGCGGGGGTGACTGTGGTGAGGCTTTCGCGACTGCGGCGCAGAAACGGGCCGCCGGAGGCGGTGAGAATAATACGGCGGATACCTGCGCGCTGCTGGTAATCGAACACCTGAAAGACGGCATTATGCTCGCTGTCGACAGGCAACAGGGTCGCACCCGACTTGGCAACCGCCTCCATCATGAAGGGGCCGGCGCAAACGAGGGATTCCTTGTTTGCAAGGGCAACGGTTTTGCCCTGCCGGATGGCGCGCAAGGTCGCCTCGACGCCGGCGGCCCCGACAATGGCAGCCATGATCCAGTCGCTGGGCAGTTCGGCAGCTTCCAGAACCGCGGCAGAACCCGCAGCGGCACGGATGCCCGTTCCGGAAAGTGCAGACTTCAATTCGTTATAGAGGCTTTCATCGGCCACGACGGCCAGCTCCGCGTTCAGCGCCCGTGCCTGCTGCGCCAGCAAAGCGACGTTTTTATTGGCGGTCAGGGCGCGGACATGGAATTTGCCGCGATGCCCCTGCAGTAGGTCAACGGTGCTTTTGCCGATCGATCCGGTGGAGCCAAGGATGGTGACGCTGCGCGGTTGCGCCTGCGTGCGGATGTCTGCCGCCTGCGGCATGTGTGGTTACCCCCCGACGACGCCAGTCAGGACGCCGAACAGCAGTGCCACCAGCAGCAACGCATCGATGCGGTCAAGTATGCCGCCATGTCCGGGGATCAGCGTGCCCGTATCTTTGACGCCGAACTTGCGCTTGAAGATCGAGATGAAAAGATCTCCCGCCTGTCCGAACATCGCAAGGACAAACCCAAGCACGAA
>JAZKID010000014.1:0-12058 GCA_040385045.1 Pseudomonadota bacterium
ACGGCGGCCCGCGACGAGATCGCCGAATCGCGCAAGGAGATGGAGGCGAACATTGCCGACATCAATGCCAAGCTGAAAGAAGCGCGCGACGCCAAGGATGGCGCGCTGAAAGAACGCAACGATGCCCTTGAAGCGGCCACGCGTCTCAAGAACGATTTCATCCAGCACATGTCGTATGAATTACGCTCGCCGCTGACGAACATCATCGGCTTTACGCAACTGCTGACCGATCCGCATGTCGGCGCGCTTAACGCCCGCCAGCATGAATATATGGGCTATATCAACTCATCGTCGGGTGCATTGCTGGCGCTGATCAACGACATCCTCGATCTCGCCACCATCGATGCCGGTGCGATGGAGCTCGATCTTGCGCAGGTGGATGTGAAGGAAGCCATGAACAGCGCAGTCGAAGCGCTGCATGACAAGCTTTCAGAAAAGAGCGTCCGCGTCGATGTAAAAATGGCCAAGAATATCGGTGCCTTCACGGCCGATGCGCGGCGCGTGCGGCAGGTTCTTTATAATGTCCTCTCGAACGCCGTCGGCGTTTCGGATGCAGGCCAGAAAGTGCATTTCGCCGCCGAGCGGAACGCGGCGGACGAGATCATTTTCACGGTGGCGGATGGCGGCCCCGGCATCAGCGAGGAAGAACTCCCGAAGATTTTCGAACGCTTCGAAAGCCGCGTCAAAAACAACACGCATCGTGGCGTGGGTCTGGGTCTGTCGATCGTCAAATCCTTCCTCGAATTGCATGGCGGTCGCGTCGAAATTGCCTCCGAAATGGGCAACGGCACCACGGTCCGCCTTGTTTTTCCGGCCAGCATGCGTAAGGCTAAAGCGAGAACCGCCGCTTAACCTTCTTTCGCTATTCAAGCCTTGATGCCGAATTCCTTTTCCGTCGATATCACCGATCTTGCCGAGACTGTTGCGCTGGCCGAAGCGCTGGCCCTGCTGCTGCGCGCGGGCGATGTGCTGGCCGTTTCGGGCGACCTTGGCGCCGGTAAAACGACCCTGCTGCGCGCGATGATTCAGGCCTTTTCCGACCAGCCTGCCTTGGAAGTGCCAAGCCCCACCTTCACGCTGGCGCAGACCTATAGCGGCGAGGGTTTCCGCTTTCCGCTCGTCCATGCGGATTTTTACCGCCTGAAGTCCGCTGATGAACTCGCCGAGCTCGGCCTTGAGGACATGCTGGCCGACAGTGCGCTGCTGATCGAATGGCCGGAAAAGGCGGAAGGCTGGTTCACAACCTCGCGCCTGAACGTGCAGCTTGACGGCATCGGCAGCCAACGCAAGGCCGTGCTATCGACGAAGGATGCGATGATGCAAAAACGGCTGGAGCGCCTGATGGCGGTTTCGGCTTTTCTCAAAACGTCGCCCTGCGCTTCATGGCGCCGCCGCTTCTTGCAGGGCGATGCCAGCCCGCGCACTTATGAACGCCTGCATCGCGGCGATGAAACGGCCGTGCTTCTGAACGCGCTCGCGCAGCCGGACCGCTTGGTCGGCGAACAGCGTCTGCGCTATATGAAGACGACGCATCTCGCGCCGAATGACGCGATTGCGCCGGTGCTGGCCATCGGCGCAGAATTGCGCGCGCGTGGGTTTTCCGTGCCGCAGCATTTGTGCTTCGATATTGGGAAAAGTCTTTTGTTGCAGGAAGATTTCGGCAGCAATTTTATTGCCGAGAATGGCAAGCCGGTAGCGGAGCGTTATGAAGCCGCCGTCGATGTACTGGTGCATTTGCACGGGCAGGAATGGCCAAGCATTGCGCAAGGCCCGGGTGGTGCGAAACATCCGATCCCCGTTTATGATCGGGAAGCATTCCACACCGAGGCTCAACTCTTCCTCGATTTTTTCATGCCGATGCAAAATGGTGACGCTGCTTCGCCTGAGCAGAAACAGAGTTTCACCGCAGCCTTCGACAACGTGTTCAAAAATCTCCAGACATCAAAGCAGAACTGGACGCTGTTCGACTTTCATTCGCCGAACGCGATGTGGCTTGAAGCGCGCGACGGTATCAAGCGCATCGGCCTGCTCGATTTTCAGGACACGCGCATCGGCCCTGAAGCCTATGACCTTGCTTCCATCGCGCAGGATGCCCGTGTCGATGTGCCTGCCGCGCTTGAAGAAACGCTGGTCGCGCGCTATCTTGCCGCGCGGAAAAAGCTTGATGCCGGTTTCGATGCGGAAGCACTGCGCAGCTATTACGCCATCTGCGCTGCACAGCGCGCCACGCGTATTCTCGGCGTGTTTGCGCGCCTTGCCCATCAGGACGGAAAGCCGGTTTACCTGAAACATATGCCGCGCGTTTCCGATTATCTCGAGCGCTGTCTTGTCCATCCGGCGGCAAAAGCGCTAAAGGAATGGTTTGCCGCCAACGCGCCGCAGGATATACGGATGCGCGCCGCGCTGGCCGCCTGATTTTTGAAAGCGAACCATGCTGGCCGAAAAAGGTCTTTCAACATGCGCCATGATTCTCGCCGCAGGCGAGGGGCGGCGCATGCGGCCGATCACGGACACCATCCCAAAACCGCTGGTGCCCCTGGCAGGCAAACCGCTGATCGACCATGTCATCGCGCGGCTTGAGGAGGTTGGTGTGAGTGAGCTTGCCGTCAATCTGCATTATCTTGGCGACACGCTGGAAACCTATCTTCAGAAACGCACGCACCCGCATGCCAGCTTCTCCGACGAGCGTGCGCAAATTCTCGATTCCGGTTTCGGTGCCAAAAAAATGCTGCCGCATGTCGGCAATAAGCCTTTCCTTATCGCCAATGCCGATACGAGCTGGTTCGACGACGGCGCGCAGAACACGGCGCGGCTGGTGCAATTCTGGAACCCTAAAAAAATGGATATCCTGCTGCTGCTTGCAGAAACTGACAGCAGTATCGGCTTCGATGGCAAGGGCGATTTCACGCGTGACGATGAATGGCGGCTGACACGGCGCGGCACGCGTCAAAGCGCACCTTTCGCCTATGCGGGCTTTGCTATTTTAAAACCCGACATTTTTGCAGATACGCCGGACACGCCATTTTCACTGAACATGTTGTTCGACCGCGCAATCGAACAAAAGAAACTGTTCGGTCTGCCGCTTGAAGGTATCTGGATGCATGTCGGTACGCCGCAGGCGCTTGAAGAAGCGGAAGCACTGCTTGCCGCCAGAATATCCTGAACATGGAACAGGCGCCGCGCGTTTTTTCCATTTCGCCGTCGACACCTTTTCTGCCTTGTCTTGTCCAAGCGCTTCTTGAGGGAACGCTGGTGCCGGGCTTTCTGGACCAGAGCGATCCGCTGGCCATTGCGCGCGCCACGATTTTCCTGCCGACGCGCCGTGCCTGCCGCGCGCTTGTCGATCTGTTTCGCGAGCAGCATCCGCATCTCGTTCTTCTGCCGCGTATCCGCCCGCTCGGCGCGCTCGATGAAAGCGACCTGATGTTCATGGAAAAGAATGCGCTGGAGTCGACAGATACCGACCTGCCGCCGGCGCTGTCCATGCTCGAGCGGCAAACCGTATTGGCGCGCCTCGTTTTGCGTTGGGTGCGACAGATGGAGCAAAATGGTGACCCTGTGCCGACACCGGCTTCGGCAGGCGATGCGGTTTTTCTGGCGGGAGAGCTGGGACGCTTGCTTGATATGTTGAGCTATGAGGGCGTGCCGGTTGAATCATTGCATGCACTTCCGCCGCGCGAGCTTCAGCAGCACTGGGAAAGCGCTTTCGCGTTCCTGCAGATTATCAGCGAGCACTGGCCGCGTTATCTCAGTGATAAAAATCTGATGGAGCCGGCCCAGCGTCATCGTAGATTAATGCAGGACGAGGCAAAGCGGCTTCTGCAAAACCCGTCCGCGCCTGTCATCGCCGCAGGTTCGACAGGCTCCGTTCCGGTGACGGCGGAATTCCTGAGTGCGATTGCAAAACATCCTTGCGGTGCCGTCGTTCTGCCTGGCCTTGATGATCATCTCGATGAGGAAAGCTGGAACCTTGTTGCGCAGAACCCCAGTCACCCGCAGGCAGCGATGGCATCTTTCATGCAGCGCGTGAAAATCACGCGCGGTGATGTGTGCATTATCGGCAAAGCACAAAATCCCATGCAGGAAAAAATCCTTTTCGAAGCCATGCGTCCGGCGGAGACGACGGATGAATGGGCAGCCCAAAAATTTGACGACGATGAGATGCACGCCGCATTGCTTCATGCTTCTGTGGTCGAGGCTTCGAATGAAAGCGAAGAAGCATTAGCCATTACGCTTTTGCTGCGTGAGGCGCTGGAAAGAGAAAATGCCAGCGCCGCGCTCGTCACGCCAGACCGCGCGCTGGCGCGCCGCGTGGCGTCGGAGTTGAAACGTTTTCACATTAATGTTGATGACAGTGCGGGTACGCCTTTAAGCGCGACGCCCGCCGGACTTTTCGCGCGCCTTGTCGCGGAGGTCGCGCAAAAAAAATGCGAAGGGGTCAGTTGTCTCAGCCTTTTAAAACATCCGCTCTGTTTGCTTGGCCAGAAGTCTGCCGACGCGGAAGCTGCCAACAGCGCGCTGGAAAGATTGATTTATCGCGGCCGCGCATTGTCGAAAGGGTGCGATCACCTGCTGAAAACATTTTCTGAAGACAGTCAAACCGAAGCGTCGCGAAAAGTCAGTGCAGAGCAGCGCGAACTTGCACGCGAACGGCTGGCGAAATTTTGCAGCGCGCTGTCGTCTTTTGAAGCCTGTCTGGCTTTGCCGCAGGAACAGCCGCTCGGTGTTTTTATCGATGCGCATCTGAAAGCTTTAACGGCGTTCGCGCATCTCAGTGGTGATGACGGCGCTGCGCAGATCGCCGCTTTCCCGGGTGGCGATAGTCTTCTGGCTTTTTTTGAAGCCTTGCAAAACGCGCATATCGACGATTTCGAAATCGCCGGTTCCGATTATCCGCAAGTCTGGCAGGTGCTGGCAGCTGAACAGCCGGTGCGGCCATGGCAGCGCGAAGAGCCGCGCGTTAAAATCTATGGCCTCCTCGAAATGCGTCTGATGCGTCACGAGCGGCTGGTTTTGAGCGGTCTCAACGAGGGCACATGGCCGCAAACAGCGAGCACGGACCCGTGGTTGTCGCGCGGCATGCTCGATGCCCTGAAACTACCCTTGCCGGAACGCCGCATCGGGCTCGCGGCGCATGATTTCGTGCAGGCGTTCGGCCATGATGATGTGTGGCTGACGCGAGCGCTGAAAAAAAACGGCAGCCCCACTGTGCCATCACGGTTTTTGCAGCGCCTGCAGGCGGTGACGGGCGAGGATGTTTTTTCTGAACTGCGCACGCGCGGCGAAAAAATAATTTCTTTGGCGCGTCACGTTGCTGCACCATGGTCTATAGGCGAGGTCAAGCCCGTTTCACGCCCGCAAGCCAACCCACCGATCGAGGCAAGGCCGCGCCAGCTTTCCGTCACGCGCGTGGAAGCGCTGGTGCGCGACCCTTATTCTGTTTACGCCGAAACCGTGCTGAAGCTGCGTGCTTTCGAACCGATTGGTGATGTGTTTGATGCGCGCCGTCGCGGCACGCTGGTCCATGAAATCCTCAGCGATTTTGCAATACAGGTGAGCAAGGGTCAGGCATGCGATGCTCAGGTTTTGCAACACATCGCGCAACGCCATTTTTCGCCTTTCATCGGGAATACAGAAGTCGCGCACTTATGGTGGCCGCGGTTTTTGAATCTCATTCCGGACATCGTCACCTTTGAAAACGAACGGCGCCAGAAAGCACAAAAAGTCGATGTGGAACAGAGTGCTGAAATATCGCTTAATCTTCCGGCAGGAGCTTTCAAGCTGACGGCACGCGCCGACCGTATCGAGAAAAAAGATGAAGCTTTCGCCGTTATCGATTTTAAGACCGGCGCACCGCCGGCGCAAAAAAATATCAAGGCGTCTTTCGCGCTGCAGTTGCCCTTGCAAGCCGCGATGCTGGAGGCAGGCGCTTTCAAAAATGCACAGGGTGTCAGCGACGAATTGTTTTATATTGGTCTCGATAGCCTCAAAAATATCAAGGAGCAGCGTGTCAAGGGAGATGATGTCATGGCTTTTGCGCGCGAAACCATGCGCGAAGCGCAAAAACTCCTCGCACGTTTCGATGCAGGTGCGCCGTACCGCTCCTGTGCGGATTCGTCTTATGCAAGCGAGGGCGGCGATTATAATCACCTCGCGCGCGTCAATGAATGGGGCTTTGCCGATGGCGAAGAGCCGGACGCATGAGTAATGTGTTTATCGTCGATGCCCTGACGCTTGATGCGCAGCGCCGCGCCTCGGATCCGCGAACATCGGCATGGGTTTCGGCCAATGCAGGTTCGGGGAAAACGCATGTGCTGGCGCAGCGCGTGAAGCGCCTGCTTCTCAGCGGCGCGAAGCCCGACAAGATTTTATGCCTCACCTATACTAAAGCGGCGGCAGGCAATATGGCCAACCGCATCCTTGATGAGCTTGCAACATGGGCACGCATGGACGAAAACGAACTGCGCAAGGTTGTGGCTGCGCTCGACGGGCGCGCACCGCAGAATGTTTCCGATCATGAGCTGCAGCGTGCGCGGCGGCTTTTTGCCGAGGCCCTCGAAACACCGGGCGGGCTTAAAATCCAGACAATTCATGCGTTCTGCGAAGCTCTGCTACATCAGTTTCCGTTCGAAGCCGGCCTTGCCGGAAATTTCCGGCTGATTGACGATTTGCAGCAGGTGATTTTGTTGAATGAGGCATTTGAAAACGCGCTGACATCGGGCGACAGGGATATCGAAGAAGCCGGCGCACGTCTTGTGCTTGAAAAAAATCTTGACGACCTGAAGAAAGATGTTTCGACATCGTTGCCTTTTTTTAAAAACAGTTTTGCAAATGATGATGATTTCAAGAGCCAGCTCTTTAGCTCGCTCGGGCTTGGTCCCGAGATAAATGAAAAAGCGCTGGCGCAAAATATTTTGAGAGATGCTCTTGCCGTCGCTCAATGGCCGGAAGCGATCAGGCTTTTAAAAACTGGCAAGGCTGCTGAACATAGAATTGCGCAGGAATTCGAGCAGGCGCTCGGCCTTCCGGAAGATAAACAGGCTTTTGCCTATCTCTCCGTCTTCGTCACCGGCGAAAAGATGCGCGACGGCGGCTCAAAGTTCCTGACGAAGGATTTTAAGTCTTCTCATCCCGCGCTTTCCGAAAAACTTCTGGATGAACTGCAGCGTGTTGAGCCTCTTTATCGGCAGTTCAAACTTTTGCAGCTTGCCGATATGAACCTTGCCTTTGCGACGCTTGCGAAAAAGGTTTGGAGCGAAATCGAGCGTGCCAAGAAAAAGCGCGGTCTTGTCGATTTCGATGACCTGATCACGCTTGCGGGCGATCTTCTCAACAGCGAGAGCGCGGCATGGGTACGTTACAAACTCGATCAGGGTGTCGATCATATCCTCGTCGACGAGGCGCAGGATACGAGCGAGGCGCAGTGGCATGTGATCAGCGGCTTGCGGCAGGAATTTTTCGCGGGGGCAGGCGCGTCAAATAAAATTCGCACACTATTCGCCGTTGGTGACGACAAGCAATCGATCTTTTCCTTTCAGGGTGCTGCGCCAAAACTTTTTGACGCGCAGCGGCGTATCGTGATGCGGGCCGTTGAAAATGCCGAGACGAAGTTTGAAAGCGTCAGCCTCAATCTTTCCTTTCGTTCGAGCCCTGCCGTGTTGCAGGCGGTCGACGATGTTTTTTCTGATGCAAAAATCGCGCGCGGCGTAACGGCCGAAAACATTTTTCCGGCGCATCTCGCGGCGAAAAAGAACCTGCCGGGCCTTGTCGAGCTTTGGCCGCTGGAGAAACCTGCCGATGAAAAAGAGATCAATGCTTTCGATCATCCTTTCGAGGCAGGTGGTATCGAAAGCCCGAAGGCTCGCCTTGCCAGACGCATTGCGCAGGAAATTTCAGACAGCATCCGCGCCGGCCAAGTGAATGCGGGCGACATCCTCATTCTGGTGCGCACACGCAGTGCCCTTTTCGAAGCACTGTTGCGTGAAATGAAGAAAATCGGCGTGCCGGTGGCTGGTGCCGACAGGCTGAAACTCGCCGAGCATATTGCCGCGATGGACCTGATGGCGCTCGGTGATGCAGTTCTTTTGCCTGAAGACGATCTGAATTTCGCAGCACTTCTGAAGTCGCCGCTGTTTGGTTTTGATGAGGATGATCTTTTTGCGCTTGCTTATCAGCGCAAAGGCTCGTTGCAGGATGCGCTGGCGCAACGCACATATGAAAAACCGCTCTGGAAGGCTGCAGACAGCCGTTTTGTAGTGTGGCGGCAAAGAGCGGCAGCCTGCCGCCCGTTTGAATTTTTCTCGCAGGTTCTGGGCGCCGATGGCGGCCGCGACCAGATGCTGCACCGCCTTGGCCATGAAGCGGGGGAAGTGCTTGACGAGTTTCTGAATGCGGCGTTGCATTTTGAAAATTCGGAAATTCCGACGATGCAAAATTTCCTCAACTGGCTACGCGGTGCGGATATGCAGATCAAGCGTGAAATGCAGCAAGGGCTCGATGAAGTACGCGTGATGACCGTGCATAACGCCAAAGGGCTGGAAGCGAAGTGGATACTCCTTGCCGACACGGCCGACAAGCCGGGCGCGCGCCAGCTCACGCATTTCTACGAAGTTGAAAACGGCCATGCCCATGCAACGATCTGGGCGCCGGGGGAAAAGAACAGCATTGGCCTGATCGAGGAAGCGAAATCAGCATCGCGCACGGCGCAGGATGAAGAATATCGTCGCCTGCTTTATGTGGCGCTGACGCGCGCCGAGCAGAGGCTAACGATCTGCGGCGCACAGGGGAAAAGCAAATTGCCGGAAGATTGCTGGTATGCGCTCAGCGCACAGGCGTTAGAAAAACCAGAGAATGCCGAATATGATAATGAGAAAAACATCCTGCGCTGGGCAAAGCGGTTTGGCGCCATTGAAGAAAACAAAAAAATCTTTTCAGATGAAAAAAATATTTTTTCTGTGCCGGGCTGGCTTCATACAGCTGCGGTGGTCGCAGTGGAAAAACGCGAGCTCACGCCTTCGCAAGATGCAGGTTTTACGGGCGAGTTTTCTTCGCAAATGCGCCCCGAAGCCCTTTTCGCAAAAAAGCGCGGCGTGCTGCTTCACAAACTTCTGGAAACATTGCCGCGTTTGAACGAAAGCGCGCGAAAGGCTGCTGCCGAAAAATTCCTGTCGCTGCACGCGGCGGATTTCGAGCCTGAGCAAAAAGACGATTTTTTGCAGGAGGCTTTGCGCGTCCTGCCATTGCTTGAGCAGAAAAATTTTCTTGGCAAAAATGCGCTTGCCGAAGTTCCTTTCTCGACGAATATCACGCTGGCGGATGGTACGATTGCGGTGATGAACGGGTCGATCGACAGGCTGGTGATCGAAGACGATGCCCTTCACATCATCGATTTCAAATCTGGCCGCGTACCGGAAACGGGACAAATTCCACCCAATTACCTCACGCAGCTTGCGCGTTACTGCGAGGCGATGCGGCCGATCACGGGTCAACGCACTGTTTACAGTTATGTTTTATGGACAGAGGCACCGCGGCTCGATGTTGTTCACGAGAATATGATGGGCGAGGCGCTCGCCAAGATTGCTTGACCTTTTCGTATGGCAATCCTATCTAAGCTGAAAGGAAAAAGAGGTTTAATATGGGCGCTGTAAAATCAACCGATCAAAGTTTCAAAACTGACGTGCTGGATTCAGCTGAGCTGGTGCTCGTCGATTTCTGGGCTGAATGGTGCGGCCCATGCAAGCAGATTGCGCCCGCGCTCGACGAAATCGCCGCCGATATGGCCGGTAAGGTAAAAGTCGTTAAATTAAATATCGACGAAAATCCGTCTGCGCCGACGCAGTATGGTGTCCGCTCTATTCCGACACTGCTTCTGTTCAAAGGCGGCAAGGTTGTCGGCCAGCATGTCGGCGCTGCGCCGAAATCGAAGCTGATGCAGTTCATCGCGTCGAATGTCGACGCGGCCTGAACACGTTCTCGATCTTGCGGGCCTGAATTGCCCGCTTCCTGTCCTAAAAGCACGCAAAGCACTCTCCGGTCTCGAGACCGGTGCTGTGCTTGTTGCTGTCTGCACGGACCCGATGGCCGAGATCGATATTCCTGAAATGGCGCAAACCATGGGCGCTATTATCATCGAAAAAGAAAAAAGTGACGGCCGCACCATCTTCCGCATTGAAAAGCGCTGAATTTCTGCGAGAAAGCCGGAAGGGTTTACGGAGTTTTTGTCATGCGCATTGTCATGGTCGGTACAGGCTATGTCGGTCTGGTCTCGGGGGCGTGTTTCGCCGAGCTAGGTCATGATGTCACCTGCGTCGACAAGGACGCGGACAAGATTGCTGCGCTCGAAAAAAACATCATGCCGATTTTCGAGCCCGGCCTTGCCGATGTCGTTGCTAAAAATGTCGAGGCCGGTCGTCTTCGTTTTACGACATCGCTGAAAGAAACAGCGGAAAACGCCGAGGTGATTTTCATTGCCGTCGGCACACCGTCCTTGCGCGGCGATGGTTATGCCGACCTGAAATATGTTTATGAGGCGGCGCGTGAAATTGCACCGTTGCTCAGCCGCTCTACCGTCGTTGTCACCAAATCGACCGTGCCTGTCGGCACCGGCGACGAGATTGAAGACATTCTCAAAAACAATGCGGCGCATCAGGAATTCGCTGTCGTCTCAAATCCGGAATTCTTGCGCGAAGGCGCTGCATTGTACGATTTCATGAAGCCGGACCGTATTGTCATTGGTACGGAAGACGAGCAGGCGCGCGCTATCATGAAAAAGCTCTATGAGCGTTTGCCGCATCATGACGAACTGCTGATGTTCACCGACAGGCGCACGTCCGAGCTGATCAAATATGCCGCGAACGCTTTCCTTGCCATGAAGGTCACGTTCATCAATGAAATTGCCGATCTTTGCGAGGAGATCGATGCCAATGTACAGGAAGTCTCGCGCGGTATCGGTCTCGATCACCGCATCGGCACGAAATTCCTGCAGGCAGGCCCGGGCATCGGCGGGTCGTGCTTTCCGAAAGACACGCGCGCGCTGATGCGCATTGCGCAAAACGCAAAAGCGCCGTTGCGGCTTGTCGAAACGGTTGTCGCGGCGAACGAGGCCCGCAAAAACCGCATGCTCGATAAAATCGTTCGTGCCTTCGGCGATGTAAAAGGCAAGCGTGTTGCCGTGTTTGGTCTGACTTTCAAGCCCGATACGGACGATCTGCGCGAAGCGATCAGTTTAAGTATTATCCCCGGTCTTGTCGCATTGGGCGCTGATATTATTGCCTATGATCCGCAAGGCATGGAGCATGCGCAGGCATTCTTCACCGATCTCAAACTCGCCAAAGATAGCTATGATTGCGCCGCTAATGCTGATGGCGTTGTCGTGCTGACCGAGTGGAAAGAATTTCGCGAGCTTGATTTAAAGCGCATCAAAGAAAAAATGCGCCAGCCGCTTGTTGCGGATTTGCGAAATGTGTTCGACCCGCAAGAGATGCGCGCCCTAGGCTTTGTTTACAATAGCATCGGCCGGCGCTGATAAAAGCGCGTCTGAAATTTTAGCAGCAATAGCTGAATAGATTTTTGCATGCGCGCTGTCTGGTGTAGCCGCCATCAAAGGCTTGCCCGCATCGGCGCTGGCGCGGATTTCCATATGCAGGGGAATTTCACCCAGAAATTGCACGCCGAGTTTTTCAGCTTCCAGCCGCGCGCCGCCGTGCGAAAAAATATCGCAGCGCGTACCGCATGTAGGACAGATAAATGTACTCATGTTTTCGATCAGCCCCAGCACCGGCACATCTGTTTCATGGAACAGGGCAATGCCCTTGCGCGCATCGATGAGGGCGAGGTCTTGCGGTGTCGAAACGATTACCGCGCCGTCGATGTGAACGCGCCGTGTCAGGCTGATCTGCGCATCCCCGGTGCCGGGCGGCATGTCGATGATGAGAAGATCGAGATCGCCCCATGCGACATCGTTCACAAACTGGTTGAGCACCTTGTCGATCATCGGCCCGCGCCAGATCAGCGGCATGTCTTTTTCGATCATCAGGCCGATCGACATCAATTTCAGGCC
>JAZKID010000015.1:0-8245 GCA_040385045.1 Pseudomonadota bacterium
CCGGAAGAGATGATATCGATGACGTCATCGGTGTTGACGCGCGCCGGGAAAAAATATTCGCCCGCTTTCAGTTTGCCGCGCGCATGTTTCAGAATGACACCCGCCTGAAAATTCAGCGGGTTGGCAATCACGCCGTTTTTCTCGAGCATCTTCGACATATCGACCATGCCCGTGCGCGGCGGGATGACCAGCGTCATGTCCTGCGCCAGCGGCCCTTCGGCAAGCAGGCGGTGCTTGATGAAATAAAGGCCTGCGAAAGTGAACATCGCGGCAATCAGGATAAAAGAAAAGAAGCCGTTCATGCCCGCGATAAACGGGCGCTTGGCTTTCATGGAACGCGGGGGCGGTGGCGGCTGGTCAGGCTCGATCATCGCGCGCGCACTGCGCGGCGAAAAGCGCGGCTGCTGCGCCGGTGCATTAGGGTCTTCCTGAAGCGGAGGTAAGTTCTCGTCACTCATGTCTTCACCCTTAACATGAAATCATGCAAAATTATGGCAACCAATTTATGTCATTCTGAGGCGAAGTCGAAAAATCTCAGATGCCGGGATTCTTCACTGCGCTCAGGATGACAATCTAGCTCACTCGTTTAAGCACCAGCGACGCGTTTGTTCCGCCGAAACCGAAGGAATTCGACAACGCGACATCAATTTTGCGTTTTTTCGCCTTGTTAGGCACCAGGTCGAGCTTCGTTTCAACCGATGGATTGTCGAGATTGATGGTCGGCGGTGCGATCTGGTCGCGGATGGAAAGCACCGAGAAAATCGCTTCGATAGCCCCCGCAGCCCCGAGCAGATGGCCAGTGCAGGATTTTGTCGACGACATCGCAATGTTACTTGCGGCATCGCCCATCAAGCGTTCAACCGCGCGCAACTCGATTTCGTCACCGAGCGGCGTCGATGTGCCGTGCGCATTGATGTAATCGATATCGCCTGGCGAGATATTCGCGCGCTTCATCGCCATCTGCATGCAGCGATACGCGCCGTCGCCATCTTCGGTCGGTGCGGTGATGTGAAACGCATCGCCCGACAGGCCGTAGCCGATAACCTCCGCATAAATTTTTGCGCCGCGCTTTTTCGCGTGCTCATATTCTTCCAGCACGACGACGCCGGCGCCCTCGCCCATCAGGAATCCGTCACGGTCTTTGTCATAGGGGCGAGAAGCAGCAGTCGGATTATCGTTGAAGCCTGTCGTCAGTGCGCGGCAGGCTGCAAAGCCTGCGAGTGAAATACGCGAGATCGGGCTCTCCGTTCCGCCCGCCACCATCACATCGGCATCACCGAGCGCAATAATGCGCGCACCATCGCCAATCGCGTGCGTGCCAGTCGAACAGGCTGTGACAACGGCATTGTTCGGGCCTTTCAGCCCGTGCGCGATCGAGACGTAACCGCCCGCAAGGTTGATCAGGCGCCCGGGAATGAAGAACGGTGAAATCTTACGCGGGCCGCGTTCTTTCAGCGTGATGGCCGCTTCCGCGATACCATCAATGCCGCCGATGCCGGAGCCGATAAGTACACCGCTTGCAACCTGGTCTTCATAAGTCTGCGGATGCCAGTCCGCATCATCAAGCGCCTGTTTTGCGGCGGCCATGGCATAGACGATGAATTTGTCGACGCGGCGCTGCTCTTTCGTTTCCATCCATTGATCAGGATTAAACGTATTGTCGGAACCATCGCCGTACTTCACCTGCGCTGCAATCTGGCATGGCAGATCGTCAACCTGAAAATCGGTGACTTTGGCGGCACCCGAAACGCCGTCTTTGATACGCGACCAGCTTATTTCAACACCGGTGCCTAGCGGCGACACCATGCCAAGACCTGTAATCACAACGCGGCGCATATTCATTTTAGTTCTTGTCTCCGGATAAAATAATCCCCGCAAGCGCGGGGAAAATTAAATGTCATTCTGAGGCGTCGCCGAAGAATCTCGAATGAAACGGAGATCCTTCGCTTGCGCTCAGGATGACGCGCGTTGGTTAGGCTGCGGCCTTGTTCTTTTCGAGGAACTTGATCGCGTCGCCGACTGTCTGGATCGTTTCGGCTGCGTCGTCCGGAATTTCAACGTTGAATTCTTCTTCGAACGCCATCACGAGTTCGACGGTATCGAGGCTGTCTGCGCCCAGATCGTCAATGAAGCTGGCATTGTCCGTCACCTTGCCGGCGTCGACGCCGAGATGTTCAACAACAATTTTTTTCACGCGTTCAGCAATATCGCTCATCTTTTACCCTCTTGGAATTGTTCAGCAGTTGCCTGCCCTTATCATTTGTTTTGGTGGCATGGCAAGCTTTAGGGACAAGTTGCAGCCTTGTCCATGTATATAAAGCCGAAAATGCAGGTTTTTGACCGGAAATATCTGCTGCCCGGCGGCATTTTCATGTCGCTTTCTTCAAGCAAAAAGCATGTAAATTGATAAATATCTGAGCCATTAACTAAAAATAACACCCGCTTTATAATCCACGCATTTTATGATATTATAGAAGAATAATATTTTATCGATTTTTGAGATTTTATTGAGAATAGATATGACAACCGATGCTTTAAATTTTTCGTCGATCAAACAAAACAACCGCGCGGGTCGAAAAGACCTCATCGATACGTTCGACGAGCGCGTTCAGCTGATGCAGCAGATTGTAAAAGCAAACGGCGACGGCGAGTTGTTTGTCACTAAAAAATGGCAGGGTGCAAAGTTCAATTCAGCGAGAATTGCCACTAAAGATTTGAACCGCGAAGCGCTTCTGCAAAAAGGCATCGATTACGATTATCTTATCATCATGGCAAAAAATGACGGATACGGCGCTTATCTTTCTTCGAAAGATATTGCGCTGGAGTGTGGCTCCTTTGAGAAAGAGATGCATCAACTTAAAGGCATAGCTAGCGACGACATACAGAGCTCGTTCGCAGTTGATACAACGATCGATGCTGAACAAATTGAAAAATTTAGCAAAGACGATGAAGCAACAAGCAATCCTATTTTTTCTGACAAAGATTACGTTAAAAAAAGCGAGTTGATTAATTTGATGGCCCGTAAAGGCGTTTTGCCGCGCACAGAAACTACGGACAAAGACGGAGATATTACTTTTAAATATGATGCTTCAGCCCCCCTCACAGAAACCAACATCAAACTTCTTGCCAAGACATTCAACGTGAATGAGCACGATACGATCGCAGCTTCAAAAACTTCGAGCGGAAAAATCGATGCCGACAAGGCGATGGGTTTTATTTTGAAAAAACGTGTTGGAAAAAATTACGACCCGAATAAAATTCCGGCAGCGACATTCAAGACAAAAAACGCATCGGCATAGATCGGCATAGATCGAGCCGCAGATGAATTGCGGCTTTATTAACCAATAGCCACGTTAAGGTAAATTCCGGTTATGCTTGACAATGCGCTCATTGCATAAAATTGTATCTACTTTTTTTAAATTTTAAAAAGCTCCCCCATTTAAAAATTGTAATATAAGCGGAGGGTTTTTCCCATGGTTGACGGCATTGATCTTTCAAAAGTTAAGCAGAACGAAACAAGAGGTAAAAAAGACCTCATTGATACGTTCAGCGAACGTCTGCAGGTTATGGAGCAAATTCAACAGGCCAATGGCGGTGGCCAGATCGTCAAAACCGAAAAAGGCGTCAACGGCGCCAAGTTCAATTCGGCAAAAATGAAAGTTTCGGATTTTAACCGCGAAGAACTTCTCAAAAACGGTATCGATTATGATCAGCTAGTCCGCATCGCTGCTGAAGATGGTGATGCCAGCACTCTCTCAAGTCGCGATCTTGCTCTCTGGTATGGCGGCGTTGGCATCAAGAATACAGAAAGCAAGGGGTTATCAGTTAGCGAAAATGCTTCAATTAACGTCTGGCAAGAATCGGGGCTAAATAGTTTTGATCTGGAAAAGGGCACGACCAGAACCAAGTCAGAATTAATGGATATCATGGCCAATGACGGCATCCTGCCGAAAAAATATGTCAAACAAAGTAACATCTATGTTTATGACGCTTCGATTCCACTAACCGAAACAAATATGAAACTTATGTCCAAGTATTATGGAGTTGATCAAAGCGAACTCACAAAGGCTGCAAAAAACCCCGGCGATGGAACTTTTAGCGCTGATAAGGCAATGGATTATATTCTCAAACAACGCTTTGGCGACAAATACGACGAAAATAAAATTGAAATTGCAAAAGTCATACCTCCGGCTAAGGTTGCAAATGGCGAATATTTAACAGTTGAAGATTTTGATTCGAGAGGCGGCCCTACAAGATCGAAAAGCGCCATGATTGACATAACAGCACGTGCTGGAGCTTTACCGCGCAAACTCGACGATAAGAAAGAAAGTATCATTTACGATTCTTCTGCCCCGGTCACGGAGGCCAACATTAAAGCCATGGCGAAGCTTTACAGGATGGACGAGAGCGAACTTGTCAAAGCCTCGAAAGATGGCACCAAATTCAGCGCTGAAAAAGCCATGAATTATATTCTCGAGCAGCGCCTCGGCAAAGGCTACGACCCTGATAAAATTCCATATGAAAAAGTGGTTGGCAAAAAAGAAGAGCCCGTAAATGTAACAGAAGAGAGAGAAGTAACCGAAGAGCGAAAACCGGTAAAATTTCGTGGATCGGCCGACCTTCCTCAATAACTTCTAGCGAGCGTCATCAAATCATGGCCATGCCGCCATTCACGTGCAGTGTCTGGCCGGTGATGTAGGCGGCTATCTATTCTTCCCACATTCTAACCTTGTTGGACGCATCAACACCGTCAGTCGCTAAGGTTGATAATTTTTCATAAGCCGTATCAATGCTGTTTTTCAGTCTGTACTTATATTGCTTGTCCTGATCGATTCCGTCTTCAGCCGCGCTTTCAACACCAAGCTTGCTAAGCCCCCATCGCGCCCAGTTATAGACACTGCCAATCGCACCTAACGGATTGAGCGGGATGTCCATGCCCGGGGATTTGAACGTACGCCTGATGTGGCGATCGATGAGATAGCCTGTGCTCATCTCGCCACTTGACCATGCTTCCTTGTCTTTTTTAGTATCCTCCAAGTTTTGCTGCATGCGATGCGGGATATTGATGAAATACTCTGTCACACTCCGCCCGATTTTTTCTGGCGCATATACGGTTAAGCCAACAGTACTTTTTAATGCCGATGAAATTCCTGACTGTTTACCTTCGGCATATTTTTCGTATTGCTCAACCCAAGTTGGCGCTGCAATCATAAGTGCAGTGCCAACAGCAAGACCGACAGGGCCAGCTTTCTGCGCAATCGGGCCGACATATGGCAGCGCTTCGCCAAGGATGGGAAGGAATTTGCTGCCCGCATTAATTGCTTGCGGCGCATAGCTTACAGCCATCGTACTAAGATTTATTCCTTCGCTCGTAGCCGTAAGTCCAAAATTGAACCCTGCCTTGCGAACATTCGGATCAGATTTATTGCCATTTTTATTGGCAAGAACGTTTTGATAGTTTGTGTAAGATTTGTACCCGTTGTAAAAGGAAAGACCTGCGCCAAAAGCCATGAGTCCATTTCCGAACCTAACGCTCGCACGCGGTATTTCTGAACTGGCCTTCAATTTTCGAAGATCGTCGTCTATTCTTGATAGATCTTTAAAGGACTGTTCGCTTGTTATTTTTTGAACATATTTACGCGCATCTTCCATATGCACATCGTTCCAGTATTTACCGAGCTGAGTAGGTTTCCCAAACATATCTATTTTATCGGCATCAATAAGATTATAGGGTTTGCCTTTTTCAGAAAAATAGTTCGGGACATATTTTCCTTCTGAATTAAGACAAATATCATTAACTTGATAAATTCTATCCGGTGTTTTGGGATTGGAAATGCGTTTTAACTGAGAACTATTGCTAATTTCTACTAGCTCACTTTCATTCAATTCCGACAAATCAAATGAATCGGTAAGGCGCGCGCGAGCAAAAGTGAATTCGTTTCTCGGGTCAGAAAGAAGAAGGTTTGTCTGTGCATTATTAACCCCTATTTGGGCCGCGCCACATATTGCGCAACCATCATAATCACCATAACCAAATGAGCTAATCTGATTCTTGGGAGGAAGATATTTATTGACGATTTTCAATTCACTTTCGAGATGAGAGGGGGAGAACCAGCCCTTAAAGTAGCTTTTTCTAAACTTTCTTGATCCGAAAATTTGGCCATTAATATTGGCACCCACTAATCCCGGATTCAAAAAATAACTTTGCTCACGATCTTGAAATGATGTGCCAGCGTCGCTTCTATTTTTATCTTTTGAACTTGATCTAACAAAAACATCTTTTATATTTTCTGGCCTTACACCTTGCAAATTTAAAGGCTGGATAAAAGGAGAAGATGAAAAAATAAATTTATTTGTTTTCTTAGGCGTAAAAATATTTTGATGAAGCAAGTTCAGATTATTTTTCAGATCGTAATTAGTATTCTTCTTAGGTAACTGAAATACCGGCGAAAAATTGTTCAAAACAGGTTTCTTAGAAGTATCGATCTTAACAATACTGAACTCAACTACATCCCCAAATATGATATTATTGTTGACTGAAACTTTGGGAACAGTCCTTGATTTCTTTTGAATAGTAGGTTGATTTTTTTTGGCAGTATCAGGTTTTGAATTCACAGCTTTATTACGCGCAGAATTATTGCCTGCACGCCTACGCCTGTGCAATTGTCCTGACGCAACTGAACTTGCTCTTATTTTCAAAATATAAATTCTCTAAAATTTTAATAATATCTGTTAATATAATAACATTTATTCAAGCGACGATCAAATCATCGCCATGCCGCCGTTCACGTGAAGTGTCTGGCCGGTGATATAAGCTGCTTCATCAGACGCCAGATAACAAACAGCCGATGCGATCTCATCGGGTGTGCCCATACGGTTTGCCGGAATGCGGCCCAGAATGGCTTCTTTCTGTTTGTCGTTCAGAACATCCGTCATCTTGGTTGCAATGAAGCCCGGCGCAATGCAGTTCACCGTCACCCCGCGTGAGGCGACTTCCTGCGCGAGCGATTTGCTCATCCCGATCATCCCTGCTTTTGATGCGGCATAGTTGCCCTGGCCCGCACTGCCCGTCACGCCGACAACCGACGTAATGCCGATAATGCGGCCGCGCCGTGCGCGCATCATCAGGCGCATCGCCTGACGGCAGAGACGGAAGTAAGCGGTGAGATTCACTTTAATGACGTCGTCCCATGCTTCATCGCTGATGCGCATGAAGATGTTGTCGCGCGTGAGGCCCGCATTCGAAACCAGTATATCGAGCCCGCCCAAAATTTCGGATGCCTTCTCCGGAAGCTCATCGACAGCGGCACCGTCCGACAGGTTGCATGCCATCGCGTGAACGCCGTCGCCGAGTTCGGCTTTCAGTTCGTCGAGTTTTTCCTGCCGCGTGCCCGAAATGACGACACTGGCGCCCTGCTCTTTGAGCGCGCGCGCGATCGCTTCGCCGATGCCGCCCGTTGCGCCGGTAACGAGTGCTTTTTTTCCTGCAAGTGAGAACATGTTTTTTCCTTAAGCCGCCATCTGCGCGAAAACGTCGAGATCCTGCGGTGTGCCAAGACTGATGCCAGTTGCATCGGGCGCGATGCGTTTGACAAGACCGGATAAAACTTTTCCGGCGCCGATTTCGACAAATGTCGTGACGCCTTGGCCCGCCATATATTCAATGCATTCGCGCCAGCGCACCGTGCCGGTGACTTGTTGCACGAGCAGATGCCGGATTTCGCTCGGGTTTGTGACTGGCTTTGCAGTTACATTCGCAACGACAGGAACCAGCGGGCCGTTGACGGTGGCTTTTTCAAGCGCGGCTTTCATCGCGTCGGCCGCTGGCTGCATCAATGAACAATGGAAGGGCGCGGAGACGGGCAACATCACGGCGCGTTTCGCGCCTTTCGCTTTCGCAAGCTCGCATGCGCGCTCGACGGCAGCCTTGTGGCCGGAAATGACAACCTGCCCTCCGCCGTTATCATTGGCAGCCTGACAGACTTCGCCCTGCGCAGATTCCATCGCGACAAGGGTCGCGGCATCGAATTCAAGACCGATCAACGCCGCCATCGCGCCTTGGCCGACCGGCACGGCCTTCTGCATCGCCTGCCCGCGCAATTTCAACAGCCTTGCTGTTTCAGAAAGCGTCAGCGCCTCGCCTGCACACAGGGCGGAATATTCGCCGAGCGAGTGCCCGGCCAGAAATTTGGCCTTGGTGACATTCATGCCGAGATAGGTGATGCCGTTGCTGAACGGCGTCGAC
>JAZKID010000015.1:8255-14078 GCA_040385045.1 Pseudomonadota bacterium
GGCTTCGCTTTTCAGAACGCGCTGCATGGCCAGTGAGACGGCCATCAAAGCTGGCTGCGCATTCTCGGTCAGCATCAACTCTTCGGCCGGGCCCTCGAACATAAGCTTGGAAAGATTTTGCTGCAGGGCTTCGTCGATCTCGCCATACACATCGCGCGCAGTGGAAAACGCATCGTAGAGTGCCTTGCCCATGCCGACAGCCTGGCTGCCCTGCCCCGGATAAATGAATGCGAACGTCATATGTTAAAACCTCATTCGAGCTATTGAATTCACTGCTCTTTTAATTGCTGCTATTCTTTTGACAAGGCTACCTGTCTTTAGGAGCGATAAATTTAAAATTTTAAGTAATTATCAGATTTAAATGGGAGACATCTTGTTTTTTTAAATAAAACGTAGTTAATGAAATAAATTTTTATTTTATAAGGTCATATTATGGGCGGACAAACTTCAGCAACACAATCAACAACAACTCAGACAACGTCAGTTGTTCCTGCCAAACGCCATCGTAAAAAATTTCGCAGGGATTTGAAACGTCAGAATGAGGCACAACAGTTTTCCAAGAATGAAAATACAAAACGCAAAAGCAAGCCTGCGCGTCGTCAGGATGTGAAGGTAGAGACAAAACCTATACTGACGCCAAACGGCTGGAGCAAAAAACCTGGTGAGAAAACAACCGGACAAAATAATCAGAAGACAGAAGCAAAATCGTTTCTCACCGGAAATGTCAAAAAGGGTAGCTACGCCTCAAGATCGAAAAATGAAAAAGGATACAAAGCCGATATAGCAGTAGGTGTTTCAACTGTCATTTCTGCAGCTGGAACATTCGGCGCGGTGGCATTGGCTAGTGTTGGAGCAATAGCAGGCGGCGCAGCCCTAGGTCTTGGAGCGTTATCCCTTGGAGGAGGCGCTGCTGTAGGCGGGGCGACTTATTGCGGATTAGATAAGGAATGCCGCGACGAGGCCTTCGTAATGGCTGCTGGAATTCCAGTGCCTCAACACCCAGAAATATCTTACTTTGCATCTTTAGCGGTACGTGGCGTTAATAAATACTATAAAAAATATAATGAAACTGATCACGGACCGTGGCTTCCTCCGAAAGATAAAAATGAACCTGCCCTCCGATGAAGTATTGATTGATTTTTCTTCGCTAATCACCTAAACCCTTATCACCAATCCTGGCCGGGGGCCGGATGGGCGGGCCGGACTTATGTCCGGTACCTGTTTTTCGACAGGTTGCGCCCAGGCTTTCGCTCTTTGGAGAGACCCCATTTTCGGACCCGATGGTCCGAAGAGGCTACGCGCCAGGATTTACAATCGGCCTTCCGGCCACAACAGAAAGGGTTCACCCATGGCTCTCTACGAGCACGTATTTCTCGTGCGACAGGATGCTTCACCGCAACAGGTGGAAGCATTGGCAAATGACATGAAAGCCGTCATCGAAAACGGCGGCGGCAAGATCACGAAAACGGAACAATGGGGCCTGCGCTCCATCACCTACCGCATCAAGAAAAACCGCAAGGCCCATTACGCGCTGATGAACATCGAAGCGCCGTGGGATGCCGTTGCCGAGATGGAACGGCAGATGAAAATCAACGAAGACATTCTTCGTTACATGACTGTGCGCGTCGAGGAACTCGAAACCGGTCCGTCGGCCGTTCTGCGCCGTCAGGAACGTGACGAGCGCGATGCCGAACGTGGCGACCGCGACGGTGGCGGCTTCCGCGACCGTGACCGCGGTGAACGCCGACCGTTCCGCCGCGACAACGACAACGCCGATAAAGCCGAAGGAGACGCATCATGAGCGCACCAGCCCGCCGCCCGTTCTTCCGCCGTAAAAAATCGTGCCCGTTTTCGGGACCGAACGCACCGAAGATCGATTATAAAGATGTCCGCCTTTTGCAGCGCCACATTTCAGAGCGCGGCAAGATCATCCCATCCCGCATCACGGCCGTGAGCGCGAAGAAGCAGCGTGAACTGGCGCAAGCCGTGAAACGCGCCCGCTTCCTCGGCCTGCTGCCTTACGTGTTGCAATAAGGAGTTAGAACCATGGAAGTCATTCTCCTCGAACACATCAAGCGCCTCGGCGGCATGGGCGAAACCGTCAACGTGAAAAACGGTTACGCACGCAACTATCTGCTGCCGCGCGGCAAGGCGCTGCGCGCCAACGACGACAACAAGAAGCGTTTCGAACAACAGCGCGAAGAGCTTGAAAAGCGCAATGCCGAACAGAAGAAAGAAGCCGAAAAGATCGCCAAGAAGATCGACGGCAAGCTGTTCGTCATCGTTCGTCAGGCCGGCGAAACAGGCCAGCTTTACGGCTCGGTCGCGACACGCGACATCGCCGATGCGATTACTGAAAAAGGCACGGAAGTCGAACGTTCTGTCGTGTTGCTGAATACGCCGATCAAATCGATCGGCCTGCACAAAGTGACACTGCACCTCCATCCGGAAGTGGACATTACTGTTACGGTCAACGTTGCCCGTACGCAGGATGAAGCGAAGCGTCAGGAAAAAGGCGAAGATCTGACCAAGCGCAACGACAATGCCGAAGCAAGAGCCGAAGCTGCGGCGAATGCTGAAGCAATCTTCGAAAATACACCGGAGAATGAATCTGGTGAAGAAGGTACGCAAACCGACGCGGCGTAATTTTTCCCGAGTGATTTGAATGTCAAGGCCGCATGTCATCATGCGGCCTTTTTTTTGAATAAGAGTTTCACTGTGGGGATTGCAGGGAAACTTTAAAATCCCGGCTTCGATTCTTATCTTGCAATGCTAGCGTCGCCCTCCACCACAGTCCAAATTAAAAAAAAGAAAAATCACGCATTCATGAGCGAATCTACAGCCCGCCGTTTACAAGAAAATCTGGAACGCAGTTACCGCACTGCGCCGCAAAACGTTGAGGCGGAGCAGGCCCTGCTCGGTGCGATCCTCGTCAACAACGAGGCGTTTGATCGCGTGTCAGATTTTCTGGAAGCGAAACATTTTTATGATCCGCTGCATCAGCGCATTTATGAAATCACAGCCTCGCTGATCCGCGCCAACAAGCTTGCAACGCCTGTCACGGTGAAAACATTTTTGTTGCAGGAAACGGTCAGCGACATCGACGTGCCGAAATATCTGGCACTGCTCGCGGGCGAAGCGTCCGCCATCATCAACGCTGCAGATTACGGCCGCACGGTTTATGAACTGGCGCAGCGCCGCGCGCTCATCAATATCGGCGAGGAAATGGTCAACGTCGCTTATGATGCGCCGCCGGAAATGACGCCGGACGACCAGATCGAAAACACCGAAAAAGCCCTCTACGACCTTGCCGAAACGGGCAAATATGACGGCGGCTTCCAGCGCTTTTCGAATGCGCTGACGACCGCCATCGAGATGGCTTCGAACGCTTATCAACGCACCGGCCACCTGTCCGGCATCGCGACGGGACTCAGTGATCTCGATGAAAAAATGGGTGGGCTGCAATCGTCCGACCTGATCATTCTCGCCGGACGCCCGGGTATGGGCAAAACGGCGCTGGCAACAAATATCGCTTTCAATATCGCGAAAGTGCATCGCGCAGGACAGGACGACAACGGCAATCCGAAAACACTCGATGGCGGCATTGTCGGTTTCTTCTCACTCGAAATGTCGGCCGAACAGCTGGCCACACGTATTATTTCCGAACAGTCGGGCGTGTCGTCTGAGCGTATTCGGCGCGGCAAGATCGATGAAGACATGCAACAGATCCCGCTTTATATCGACCAGACCGGCGGCCTTTCCATCGCGCAGCTTGCCGCGCGTGCGCGCCGTTTGAAGCGTCAGCGCGGTCTCGATCTTCTCGTTGTCGACTACTTGCAGCTGATGTCAGGCTCGTCGAGAAAAAGCGATAACCGCGTGCAGGAAGTCACCGAAATCACGACCGGCCTCAAGTCATTGGCGAAAGAACTGGCTGTGCCGATCGTTGCGCTGTCGCAGCTGTCGCGTCAGGTCGAAAGCCGTGACGATAAGCGCCCGCAACTGTCGGACCTTCGTGAATCCGGTTCGATCGAGCAGGACGCCGACGTCGTGATGTTCGTGTTCCGTGAGGAATATTATATGAAAAACAAGGAGCCTCGCCCGGGCTCCGAAGAACATTTCAAATGGATGATCGAAATGGAACAGGTTCACGGCAAGGCCGAGGTGATCATCGGCAAGCAGCGTCACGGCCCTACCGGCACCGTTAACCTGCAATTCGACAGCTCAGTCACGCGCTTCTCGAATCTGGCGGATATGGCCCGCCTGCCGGAGCGGATGTAATCTTTTGTCATTCTGAGCGCAGCGAAGAATCTCGTTGCGCACCTCTGAGATCCTTCGCTACGCTCAGGATGACATGACTCACTCTGCCCAACTCACCATCAATCTCGCCGCGATCGCCTCAAACTGGCACTTGCTCGGAACAAAAGCACAAAGTGCAGAATGCGGTGCCGTTGTTAAAGCCAACGCGTATGGCTGCGGGATGAAACAAGTCGTGCCCGCGCTTTTGAAAGCGGGCTGCAAGACTTTTTTTGTCGCGCATCTTTCTGAAGGAATCGTGCTGCGAAAAATAGATCGGCAGGCGATCATTTACGTTTTTAACGGCCTCGCACCCGGCAGCGCAAAAGATTTCAAAGATAATAACATTCGTCCTGTCTTGAACAGCCCGGAAGAAGTGCACGAATGGCTCGGCGCGTTTTCAAACCCGCCACCCTACGCCATTCATTTCGATACGGGCATGAACCGTCTTGGAATAAAGCCGCAACAGGTTGACGAACTCCCCGATTGCGAGCCGGCGCTGGTAACGTCGCATTTCGTCGAGAGCGAAAAAATGGATAGCGCAATCAACCAGAAACAGATCGATCTTTTTGAAAACATGCGCGCGATGTTTCCGCTCAGCAACGCAAGCATGGCCAATTCATCGGCAATTTTCCTGAAGCAGCAGCCGTATTTCGATCTCGCTCGCCCCGGCGTCGCGCTGTATGGCGCAAACCCGACACCGGCCACGCCGAACCCCATGCAAAATGTCGTAACGCTGCAAGCGCCTGTGCTGACGGTCAAAACGATTCACGTCGGCGAAACGGCAGGCTATTGCGGCATCTGGGCGGCGAAGCGCGACACGTGCCTGATCACGCTCCCTGTCGGCTACGGTGACGGCTTCCTGATTTCCGGCAGCAATACAGGCGACAATTCCGGTGCGCAGATTTTCTGGGACGGCGCGAATTATCCTGTCATCGGCCGCATCTCGATGGATACGATGATCGTCGATGTCACGGATGCCAAAAATCCGCCACAGCGCGGTGATATGGTCGAAATCATCGGCGAAAACCTGCCTGTCGATACTGTTGCAGCAAGCCTGAAAACAATCGCGTATGAGGTTCTGACCGGGCTTGGCCAGCGTTATGAGCGGCACTATATTTGAACAATGGCCAAATCCCGCTCCCAATTTATCTGCCAGGCTTGCGGCGCCGTTTCGTCGAAATGGTCCGGTAAATGCGAAGCGTGCCATGCATGGAATACGATCGTCGAGGAAGTAACGGGCTCCGGCATCGCGGCCGCTCCCATGTCGCGCAGCATCAAAAAGGGCCGCGCCGTTCAGCTTGAAAAGCTTTCCGGCATTACCGACACACCACCACGCCTGACATCATCTTTAAGTGAACTCGACCGCGTGACCGGCGGCGGATTTGTGCAGGGTTCTGCCATTCTCATTGGCGGCGATCCCGGAATCGGCAAATCGACGTTGCTGATTCAGGCTGCGGCGCAGATTGCAAAAAACGGCCCGCGCGTCGTCTACATTTCCGGTGAAGAAGCCGTCGCGCGCCAGCTGCT
>JAZKID010000015.1:14088-20512 GCA_040385045.1 Pseudomonadota bacterium
GCAAATTCGCCTGCGCGCTGAACGCCTTGATCTTGCCGACGCGCCTGTCGAGCTTGCCGCAGAAACGTCCGTTGAAAATATTATTGCGACACTCGAGCAGGGCAAGCCGCCACAACTTGTTATCATCGACTCCATCCAGACGATGTGGACGGATGTCGTCGAAAGTGCGCCCGGCACCGTCACGCAGGTGCGCACGTCGTCGCAGGCGCTGATCCGTTACGCGAAACAATCCGGCGCGGCGCTGGTTTTTGTCGGCCACGTGACGAAAGACGGGCAAATCGCCGGCCCGCGCGTCGTGGAACACATGGTTGACGCGGTGCTTTATTTTGAAGGTGATAATTCACACCGCTTCCGCATTCTGCGCGCGGTGAAAAACCGTTTCGGCGCCACGGATGAAATTGGTTTGTTCGAGATGACAAGTCTTGGTCTTGCGCAAGTTGCCAACCCGTCGGAACTGTTTCTTGACCGCTCCGAAAGCGGCGCGCCGGGCACGGCCGTGTTTGCAGGTGTCGAAGGCACGCGGCCGGTTCTCGTCGATATTCAGGCGCTGGTTGCGCCATCGCCGCTCGGCACGCCGCGCCGCACCGTTGTCGGCTGGGATAACAACCGCCTTGCGATGATCCTGGCAGTCCTCGAAGCACGCTGTGGCGTCAAATTCGCGATGAACGATGTTTATCTCACCGTCGCGGGCGGCCTTCGTATTGTCGAACCTGCGGCTGACCTTGCCGTTGCGGCTGCCCTGATCTCGGCCCTCACAGGCCTGCCCCTGCCACCGGAATCCGTCTTTTTCGGCGAGGCCGGGCTGACGGGCGCCGTCCGCCCCGTCAATAATGCCTCCCTGCGTGTGCGCGAAGCTGAACGGCTTGGCTTCAAGAATGTCTACCTGCCGCAGGCCAGTGCCGGGGATGCAGGCAAGACAGGTCTGACCGTCAAATCAATCGCCGATCTGGCCGGGCTGGTTGCGGAGCTGGTTCATGGCGGGAATTCCCGCAATTTTACCGCAAAACCTGTTCAGGCCAAGGTAAAAGCTTCGGCCTGAGCCTTTGTCCCGGCACAATTTTGTTGCTATAAGAAGATTCTCAAGTTCCGGTTTTTGTCCGCCTTGCGCGGCGCGTGGATGGGTTTGTCATGCTTATAACACTGCTGGATGTCATTCTGATTGCAATCATGCTTGTGTCCGGTTTTCTGGCCCTCATGCGCGGGTTTACGCGAGAAGTCCTTTCGATCGCATCATGGGGCGCCGCCGCCGTTGCGGCGCTTTTTGCTTTCAACAGCGGCCTTCGCCCGCTGATCGAATCCGAGTTCAGTCAGAAAATTGTCGCCGATGCCGTGCTCGTCGTCGGTGTTTTTCTTGTCACGCTATTCGTCGTCAGTCTCGTCACTGCGCGCATTTCGGATGCCATTCTCGACAGCCGCATCGGCGCGCTGGATCGTTCCGCTGGTTTCCTGTTCGGCCTGCTGCGCGGACTTGTCATCGTCGTGATCGGCTTTCTATTTTTCAACTGGCTTGTGCCCGAACAGGGCCAGCCGAAATGGGTGCGTGATGCGCGCGCACGGCCGATCCTGCAATCGACGGGTGACTGGATCCTCGCGCAATTGCCGAGCGATCCGGAAGCGGCGATTCAACAGCTCAAGAACCGCAAGGATGATCAGGAACAGCAGCCGCAGGAAGCGCCGGGCGCAGCGCCTGCACCTGCCGGCAAACCGCCGAATTACAGCACCGATGAAATCGAGACGGAAACGCCGGCCGAGGAGCCAACCGAAGAGTGAGCATGACAACGGATTTTCGCCGCGAGCTTGATGCCGACAGTCTTCGTGAAGAATGCGGCGTTTTCGGAATCTGGGGCCACAACGATGCTGCAGCACTCACAGCGCTCGGCCTGCATGCGCTGCAACACCGCGGGCAGGAAGCGGCTGGAATTGTCAGCGTTGATGACGGGCAATTCCATGCCGAACGCAAGCTTGGCCTTGTCGGCGATAACTTCTCGCATGCCGATGTCATCGATCGCCTGAAAGGCCGCGCGGCCATTGGGCACAACCGCTATTCGACGACGGGCGAGTCATCCTTGCGTAACGTGCAGCCGCTATTCGCTGAAATCGGCTCGGGCGGTTTTGCCGCCGCGCATAACGGTAATCTCACAAACGCACTCACGATCCGCCGGCGGCTGATCGAAGACGGCGCGATCATGCAGTCGACATCCGACACCGAAGTGCTGTTTCATCTTGCAGCCGTTTCAAAACAGAAAAAATTCACCGACCGCTTCATCGAAGCATTGCGTCAGCTTGAAGGCGGCTACGCGCTGATCGGTCTCACGAAAGACTGCATGATCGGCGCGCGCGACCCGATCGGTATTCGCCCGCTCGTGCTCGGCGATCTGAACGGTGCGCCGGTTCTCGCTTCCGAAACCTGCGCACTCGATATCATCGGCGCACGCTATGTGCGCGATATCGAAAATGGTGAAATCGTCATTTTCGACCAGAACGGCATGCAATCGCTGAAACCGTTCCCGCCGCAACGCCTGCGGCCGTGTATTTTCGAATACGTTTATTTCTCGCGGCCGGATTCAATCGTCGGCGGCAAAAGTATTTACGACATCCGCAAGAATTTTGGCGCCGAACTGGCGCGTGAAAGCGGCGTGCCTGCAGATGTGATTATCCCGGTGCCGGATTCCGGTGTTCCGGCAGCGCTCGGCTATGCGCATGAAAGCGGCATCCCGTTCGAACTCGGCATTATCCGCAACCATTATGTCGGCCGCACCTTCATCGAGCCGACGCAACAGATCCGCGCGCTGGGCGTAAAGCTGAAACATTCGGCCAACCGCGCGCGCGTACAGGGCAAACGGGTCGTGCTGATCGACGACAGCCTCGTGCGCGGCACCACGTCGGTCAAAATCGTGCAGATGATGCGTGATGCCGGTGCAAAAGAAGTTCACTTCCGTCTTGCATCGCCGCCGGTCACGCATGGCGATTATTACGGCATCGACACACCGGAGCGTGACAACCTTCTCGCCGCGACACACAGTTTAGAGGAAATGCGCCAGTTCATCGGTGCGGATACGCTGGCCTTCCTGTCCATCGAAGGGCTTTACCGCGCCATGGGCGAAAAAGAACGCAACGCCGTCATGCCGCAATATACCGACCATTGCTTCACCGGCGATTACCCGACGCCGCTTACCGATCTTAATTCCGGCAAAGGCGGAAAGAACTGCAACCGCAGGCTTTCTCTCGTCTCTGAAGCCGGCTAATTGGCCGGCTAATATCATGACAAGCACTGATTTTGATCTTTCAGGAAAAACAGCCCTTGTCACCGGCGGATCGCGCGGAATCGGCTATGCGGCGGCGCTCTGCATCGCAAAAGCAGGCGCGCATGTCGTTGCTCTTGCCCGCACCACTGGCGGGCTTGAAGAACTCGATAATGAAATTCTTGCTGCAACGGGCCAGCGTGCCACGCTGGTTCCTCTCGATATTACGGATTATGATGCGCTGGATCGCCTCGGCGAAGCCCTGTATCAGCGCTTCGGTAAACTCGATATTCTGGTCGGCAATGCGGCGCAGCTGCACCCCCTCTCCCCGCTTGGCCACATCAAGCCGAAAGAATTTGAGCGCACAGTCGGCGTGAACCTGATCGCAAACTGGCGGCTGCTCCGCTCGATGGACCCATTGCTGCGCGCCGCGCCGAAAGCACTGGCAATTTTCATGACGGACGGCATCGCCCACGCACCGCAAGCCTTCTGGAGCGGCTATGCGGCGACAAAAGCCGGGCTGGAGGCGATGGCGAAAAGTTATGCGGCTGAAGTCGGGCACACCAATGTGCGCGTCGAACTTGTCGACCCCGGTGTCACGGACACAAAACTGCGCCGTTCGGTGATGCCGAATGCCGATATTTCCAACCAGCCGAAGGAAAACCTGCTCTATCCCTTACTCGATAAATTTTTCAATTAAAATAAAACTCAGCGAATTTTTTTCGCGCGGCCTTCGTAAGGATTCTTGCCCTTGCCACGGAAATGAAGCCGCAGCGGAATGCTTTGCATATCAAAGGCTTCGCTGAGAGAGTTCAACAAATACCTGCGATAACTTTCGGGCACCGCGTCGGGACGCGAGCCGAAGCAGGCGAATGTCGGCGGGCGCATCGCAACCTGCGTAACGTAATTCAGTTTCAGCCTGCGCCCCGAAGCGGCAGGCGGCGGATTTTTGCTGATCGCCTTTTCAAACCAGCGGTTCAGCGGCGAGGTCGGAACGCGCCGCGACCAGACCGTATAAAGTTCGAAAGCGTTCTGAAGCAGGCGTTCGACACCTTTGCCGGTAAGGCCTGAAAGCGTGACAAGCTTCAGCTTTTTCACCTGCGGCAGAAAGCGCGCCAGATTTTCCTCAAGCTCTTTACGTTTGGCAGGGCCGTTCTCGATCGTGTCCCATTTATTGATGCCGATGAGCAGCACGCGGCCTTCCTGCAGCGCCAGGTCAGCGAGCTGAAGGTCCTGCTTGTCGAGCGGGCTTTCCACATCGATCAGCAGCACAACGACATGCGCAAACTGTACGGCGCGCAGGCCGTCCGTGACGGCCAGCTTTTCAAGCTTCGTCTGCACGCGCGCCTTACGGCGGATACCGGCCGTGTCGAACAGCTTGACGGCTTTGCCTTTCCATTTCCAGTCGATAGTGATGGCGTCACGCGTGATGCCTGCTTCCGGTCCGGTCAGCAGGCGTTCCTCACCGATGAGATGATTGATCAGCGTTGATTTGCCGGCGTTGGGGCGGCCGATAACGGCAAGGCGCAGTGCGCCTCCCTCTTCAACAAGTTCTTCCACATCGTCTTCAAGTTTCTCGCTTTCGGGAAATTTTTCAAACAGGCGGTCAAACAATTCGGAAAATCCGTCGCCATGTTCGGCAGATAACGGCAGAGGATTGCCGAAACCGAGCGAATAGGTTTCCAGCGCATTGTTCAGCGCTTGTTTGCCTTCAGCCTTGTTGGCGATCAGCATCACAGGTTTGTTGAAGCGGCGCAGCAAGGCGGCGAATTTTTCATCGAGGGGTGTCAGTCCGGCACGCGCGTCGATCACAAACAGAACGATATCAGCCTGGCGCACGGCTTCTTCCGTTTGCAAGCGCATGCGGCCTGCCAGTGTTTCGGCTTTCGCATCTTCGAAACCCGCCGTATCCATAATCGAAAACTGCAATGTGCCGAGGCGCGCAAGACCCTCGCGCCGGTCACGCGTCACGCCGGGTGTATCATCAACAAGCGCAAGTTTTTTACCGACAAGCCGGTTGAACAGTGTCGATTTTCCGACATTCGGTCGGCCAACAATGGCAGCGTTAAAAGTCATCTCACTGCAACGCGATCAAACCGCCGCTCGCGGTGGCGACGACAAGTTTGCCGCCGGCTGCGATTGGCGAAAGACTGCTTCCTTCGCGTAACTCTTTTTCGGAAAGCAAAAGACCGGTCGACGCATCGACGCTCACCAGCTTTCCGTTCGATGAAATCAGCCATAGCGAAGAATTGGCAAAGACAGGACCTGCCCAGACAGTGCGTTTGTCATTGTTTTTCGGCAAGGGCGACGACCAGCGAACGGCACCGCTTGCAACATCGAGCGCATAGAGATCGCCGCTCAGGCTGAGCACATAAACGCCGTCGCCGCCGACGGAAGGCGTGTTCGATGTGGGGACATTCTGCTCCCAGATTTTTTCGCCGTTTTGTTCGCGGATTGAAACGAATTTCCCGCCGACACTTCCGGCATAAACGAAACCGTTTGAAATCACCGGCCGTGCAGCGACATCGCTGAGGCCGCGCGTCACGCCGCTGACGGCGCTGCCGCCGACAAGAGAGCCCGCCCAGCTCGGCGTTCCGTTCGTGACGTTCAGCGCTACAAGCTCGCCCGATGCGAAAGGAACGATAACAAGATTTCCGGAAACTGCCGCGCTTGATGCGGAAACGAGCCCGCCCGAATTGATGACACCCGCATAACGCCACAGCTCTGCGCCGTCGCCGACAGAATAAGCGGAAACCACACTCGCGGTGCTGACGACATAAATACGGCCGTCGGCAACGGTCGGCGCACTGCGTGCGGGTTCGTTGGTATTTTTCAACCAGACCTGCTGGCCGGTGAGCGCATCAAGCGCGACCAGCGTGCGCAGGCTTGTCGCGACATATACATTGCGACCGTCCGTCGCGATACCACCTCCCGGTGTAAGCGCGGCGTCCTTGTTCTTTTGCGCGAGACCTGTCGACCAGGCGCGTTTTCCGGACTGCAGATCGTAAGCTGCGACGGCGCGGCCGTTATAAAGATAAATAAAGCCGTTGCTGATGATCGGCGGCGCGAGCAGGCGTGTGCCCTCTCCGCCTTTATTCCATGCAATCGTCTGGCCGGACGAAATGGCAATGTTTGGCGGCGCATTGCTGGCGGGTCCGCCGGGGTTCGGCCAGTCGCTCATC
>JAZKID010000015.1:20522-39108 GCA_040385045.1 Pseudomonadota bacterium
CGCTTGTGATGACGGTTCGGCAATAATGCTGTGGCGTTGACCCGGCAACGGCGCATCGTCCTTTGAAAATGGGTTGATGCTGGAAAGATAATCATCTGAACCGGAGCAGCCGCCAAGAGAAATTGCCGCGCAAAGGCAGCAGATAATTTTCAAGGGTACGGATGCGGAAAAAGACATGCGATCACTGCACCGGCATGTCCGTATTTTCAGCAGCGCGCACCTTGGCGAGCGGCATGCCTTCGGCTGCAAGCAGCGCGATCATCATCTGCCCGCGATTGCGTGTCGCAGGCGGGCAGCTCAAATCCGTGATCAGCGCTTCGAACCACCGTGCTGAGCCCGCAAGGTCTTTCTTGGAGTAAGCTGCGAGACCGAGCGTTTCGCGCGCCACATGGCGAAATTCATTCTCGTTTTTTGTGAGCGGTTTCAGGCGCGCACTGACCCCGTCCGCATCACTTTGTTCGAGCAGCAGCATGCTGGCGCGAATAGCGGCGAGATCGCGCAATTGCGGCGCAAGCGAGCCATCCTTCGATAGCGCATCAAAACTTTTAACGGCTGCGGCCGCGTCGCCGAGGCGCGCTTCATCCGTCGCCGACTGGAAACGCGCGAGAACAGCAGCGCCCTTGGTGGACTTTGCCGCAAAGTCGTTCAGCTTCTTGATCGTATCGTTGCTGGCCTGCTGCCCGCTCTGTTGCAGGAGACTGAACAGTTTATCTCCGTCGCTCGCCTGTTGCGAACGCTGCCATGAATCATAACCACGCCAGCCTGCAACAAGAACGACGAAAACGAGCACGATGCCGACGATCAGCTTTCCATGGCGCTTCCAGAACGCGGCCGCTTTCTCGCGGCGTAGCTCTTCGTCAATTTCCTGAAGCAATAAATCAGACATCTTCACAACCTGTTTGAGAGCAAATCATGAAAGTTTATAAGGCGTTATAATGTGTTTGGCAAATCAGACCGGCTGCACGCCAATGATCATCAAATGCAGCCATTTTACGACAATAAGGTAGGCAACGAGACCAACCAGCACGGCAATCATATCGTTTTGCCGTGAACCTGTCGTTGCCGCGCGTGGCTCAGCGAGTTCGCGTGCCTTGACATTGATCCGAGCATAGACGGCCCAGATAAGAAAGCTTCCGAACAGCAGAACGGAACCAAGATCCCCGTTCGCAAACAGATGTGCCATCGCCCACAGTTTGATACCGAGCAGCATCGGATGTTTGACAATACGCTTGATATGTCCGGGCAGATAAGCCGCAGCGATCAGAATAAAGACAGGTAAATTCAGAACCAGAGCAAGATGCCGCAGGAACAGTGGCGGATCGTAAAGCTGCCTGTAACCTTCCGCGCGATATTCACCGAAACCATAGGCGATCAGGGCAAGGCCCAAAAGCGAAACCGTACTGAGAGCCAGTTTCCATTTTGCTTCGCCGAGCCGCGCAATCATATTTGAACGAAAACCGCGCAGTGTGACCGCAAGATGTGCGCCGATAAAAAGAGCAAGGCCGAGGATCAAAAACAGCATGGCTTCTCTTATATCAGAGATTCCATTTCGTTTTCGCCTCGCGCAGGATGGCATCAACAATTAAAGCACTGCCCGCGAGCGATAAATGGTCGTCATCAGTATAAAACACGTCATTGCTGTCATGCGTGAGGCAGCGGCCCGCGCGGCCGGTATTACAAAAAATCTTTTCAGGGTAGATGCGGATCAGGTTTTTATTCGGCATGATACGATTATAAACCGCGTAAGCCTCACGCGTACGTTCCTTGAATACATCATATGATGTCGTAATGCCTTCATTCTCGACCCACAGAGGGATATCGGAAAAGTTTTTCGGAATACGCTGCACGAATGTCTCCGGCACGCGCCAGCCAACTTCGGGGATCGGATAAATAACAACGACCTTATGGCCAGACTGTAAAAGCCCTTCAACCGATCGAACAATCAGATCGCCGATTTTTTCTTTGCGTTCATCGTCACTAAGCTGCTGGCCGACAGGCCGCATCAGAATGGTATCGCCCGTTTCAACACCGCCTTCCTGATTATCGAAATAATTTTTCGACAGGTACAGCGGCAAGCGCCCGCCAATTATGGCAATATTATTCGGATGAATTTTCAGATAATCGCGCCGCTCTTCGTTGACATCGGGGGTGCAGAATTTCGGACGACCATTGAACAGAATTTCTGCACCAACGGCATAGTGACACGAATTCATCGTCAGCACAGCGAGGCTGGATGTATTATGGTCGATCATCTTCCAGAAACTCGCCGTCAGGTTATCGAGATGAGAATCGCCGACGATCGTCCATGCCGTTTTCGCATCAGCTTTTCCAAACAGACAGGCATCGGCAACGATGCGGCCGATGCACTTCTTGCCATCCTGCACAAGGTCAGGTTTCTGCTTTTGCGCCAGCATGGCACGCGCGGCAATCGGCGGGAGATTTTTCGGCAGGCCCATATGATAAAGCCCCGCTCCGCAAAGGATCGTCAGGCCGATAGCGGAAACTCCCAGTACAGGCCAGAGTTTTTGCGTCGATATTTTCTTCTTGTTGCGGAATGGTTTTTCGACAAACCGCCACGACAAATAAGCAAGGCCGACACACAGCGCGATAAATCCCAGCATCTCGGACTCTTTCGGTAGATTGCCGGTGCGCAGTCGTGCAAAGGCGAACACCGGCTGGTGCCAGAGATAGAGAGAATATGAAATCAGGCCGATGGCGACGAAAAATTTTGACGAAAGCAGGCGCGTCGCAAGATCGCTTTTTCCGCAAAACCAGATCAGCAGCATCACGCCGCCAACGGCTGCAGCGACATAAAAGACCGGATGCGTCGTCTGCTCATTATAAAAAACCATCGCACCGATGGTCAGTAGTAACCCCACGACAGGCATGATTGAATTGAATTGCGGCCTGGCAATGCGGCCCGTTTTGATTTCCAGTTTGGCAAGCAAACCGCCTGCAAGCAATTCCCACATGCGCGTGGGCAGCAGGAAAAACGCCGCGTCGGGAAATCCGCGGCTGCCCCATTCGGCAAGCGCGAGCGAACCAATCAATCCCGTAATAAAGAGCGGAACAAGAAAACGGCGCGCATACATCCAACTGATTAAAAGCAACATGGGAAAGAAGACGTAATATTGTTCTTCGACCGACAGGCTCCATGTATGCAGGAACGGTTTCACTATGCTCGGCTCGGCCGTGTAACTGTCCTGCAACCAGAAGAGAATATTCGAGCTGAACAACGTGGATGCGATAATACTCTGAAGATATTCGCTCAAAGCTTTTGGCAGCATCAGCAGAAAAGCAAAGGGCAGCGAAACGCCCATCACCAGAAACAAGGCCGGCAGGATGCGCCGCGCGCGCCGTTCGTAAAAATGTAGCAGGCTGAATTGATCAAGCTGCATGTCGCGAAGCAGAATGGTGGTGATCAGGTAGCCGGAAATAACGAAGAAAATATCGACGCCGATAAAGCCGCCCGCAAAAGGATTGGCGCCGTTCCACGTCAAATTCGCATGATAAAAAACAACCGATAAAACGGCGATCGCCCTGAGGCCGTCGATTTCCGGACGATATTTAAGCGCGGCGTGCGGCTGCATCAGGAACGAAAATTATTCCCACTCGATCGTGCCGGGCGGCTTCGACGTGACATCGTAAGTCACACGGTTGATGCCGCGCACTTCATTGACGATGCGCGTTGAAACGTTGGCGAGGAATTTCATATCGAAGGGATAAAAATCGGCGGTCATGCCATCGACGGACGTCACGGCGCGCAGCGCGCAGACGAAATCATAGGTGCGGCCATCGCCCATTACACCCACTGTACGCACCGGAAGCAGCACGGCGAAAGCCTGCCAGATATCATCATACAATCCGGCACGGCGTATTTCTTCAAGATAGATCGTATCGGCCTGACGAAGAATGTCGAGTTTCTCCTGCGTCACGTCGCTGAGAACACGGATCGCGAGACCCGGACCCGGGAACGGGTGGCGGCCAACAAAGTGCGGCGGCAGGCCAAGTTCAACGCCGAGCTTGCGCACTTCATCCTTGAAGAGTTCGCGCAGGGGCTCGATCAGCTTCAGCTTCATATGCTCCGGCAATCCGCCGACATTGTGGTGTGACTTGATCGTGACCGACGGCCCCCCAGTGAACGACACGCTTTCAATGACATCTGGATATAGTGTGCCCTGCGCAAGGAATGTTGCGCCTTCGATCTTTGCAGCTTCCTTGTCGAACACATCGATGAACAGCTTGCCGATGGTTTTGCGTTTTGTTTCCGGGTCGGTCACGCCTTTCAGCGCGTTGAGAAACAGGTCCTGCGCCTGCACGTGCACGAGCGGAATATTGTAATGACCGCGGAACAAACTGACGACGTCTTCGGCTTCACCTGCGCGCATCAGACCGTGATCAACGAACACGCAGGTGAGCTGATCGCCGATCGCTTCATGCAGCAATACGGCCGCGACCGATGAATCGACGCCGCCCGACAGACCGCAGATGACTTTTTCCTTGCCGACTTTTTTACGGATCTCTTCGATCGCGCTCGATTTGAATTCCGCCATCGTCCAGTCGCTCGGCAGTCCGGCGATTTTATGCGCGAAATTGGCAATCAGTTTAGCGCCGTCCGGCGTGTGCATCACTTCAGGATGAAACATCGTCGAATAAAATTTCTTGTTCTCGTTCGCAGCAACAGCGTAAGGCGCGTTTTCAGATGTCGCGTACACCTTGAACCCTTCGGGCAGCTTCGTCACTCGATCGCCGTGGCTCATCCAGACCGGGTATTTCGCGCCCTGTTTCCACACGCCTTCGAACAGCGAACAGTTTTCGAGGATTTCCACATCGGCACGACCGAATTCTGCTGCATGCCCGCCTTCCACCTGCCCGCCAAGCTGCAGGCACATTGTCTGCTGGCCGTAGCAGATTGCGAGAATGGGTAACCCGCTTTCAAAAAGGATTTGCGGCGCACGCGGGCTGTTCGCTGCAGTGACAGATGCAGGACCACCGGACAAAATGACCGCGCCCGGTTTCAGGCGATGAAACGCTTCCTCGGCCGACTGGAACGGTACGATCTCGGAATAGACCCCCGCCTCGCGCACACGCCGCGCGATCAGCTGCGTCACCTGCGAGCCGAAATCGACGATCAGAAGATTATTCGTATGCGACACTTAATAGCACTCCGGCGCAGCCTGGTTGAAACGTTCGGAAATGCGCTTGCATCCCCATTCCTTGATCGGTTTCGGCATGACGCCCTGCAAAGCGACGCCGACCTCGCTGTAAATATCTTTTTCAAACTGAATATAATAATAGTAGCGGCCGAATGTAACGAGCGACAAAATAATCAGAAACGAGAGGACATGCTTGATAAAACCGCGCATCGGATACCCTTTAAGGACCAAGGCTTGATCCTCACTTGGACGTAGCTCATTTATCAGCAGGCGTAAATAGTTAGCCGTGTTTTTGCAGGCAGGAAATAAAGAAGCCGTCGGTGCCGCTGCTGGCAGGTGAAAAACGCAATCCCGTTGCCAGATTTTCAACGCCCGCAGGCTGCGGTGGCGGCGCGGTGCCGAGCAGATCGCTCCAGCGCTTTCTCATATCGACTTTTGAAAAAGCCTGCCCGTTTTCAGTCTTCAGGAAAGACTCGATGCGATCTTCGTTTTCCTCGCGCAGGATCGAACACGTAATGTAGCAGAGCTCGCCGCCGCGCCGCACGAGTTCAGCGCCTGTCTGCAAAATGGCGTCCTGCTCGGCGATGCGGTCGTTGATGTTCTTTTGAGACAGGCGCCACTTGTTGTCCGGCCGCCTGCGCCATGCGCCTGCACCGGTGCAAGGCACATCGAGCACGACGCGATCCATTTTCATGTCCAATCCATCCATTTTATCGGGCGGCGTGACTTGTACGTTATGCGCACCCGCACGCTGGAGGCGTTCATAAATCGGCGCGAGACGATGGCGGTCATTGTCGCTGGCGATAATCTGCCCCTTGTTCTGCATCAAGGCCGCCAGCGCGAGCGTTTTACCGCCGCCGCCTGCGCAAAGGTCGGCCACCTGTTCGCCGGGCGCTGCGCCGGTCAGCAGACTGGCGAGCTGCGAGGCTTCATCCTGTAATTCGATATGACCGCGCTGGTACGCACCTTCCACTTCCACATGCGGACTACGCGCCTCGCGCGAGCCATAGGCAATACGAATACCGAAGGGCGAGTGCGGCATTGGTGACGGCTTGAAACGTTCGAGCTGTGGTAAAATCTTGTCGCGCACCGCTTTCAACGCATTCACGCGCAGATCGACCGGCGCGCGCTCGGCTAGCGCGAGGCCTTGATTTATCAGATCTTGCTCTGTGCTATAGACGGCTAACAGCCGGCTAATCAGCCATTCGGGAAGAAAACTTTTCACATGAAGCGGCGCATCATCGAAGCTACGCGACAAGCCAGAAGCTTCTTCTGTGCTTAAAGCAGCAGGCGAATGATTTTCGCCGTTGCAAAGACGGATTGTGTCTTCAGCCGCCGCCCAGAAGCGCGCATGCAAAGCAAGAACAAGCGCCCGCGGCGCATCGCTGCCCATAAGCCAAGCGAGTGCATTCTTGCGGCGCAACACATCGTAGACAAGATTGCCGATAATGGCGCGGTCGCCCGAGCCTGCAAAACGGTGCGCCCTGCCCCACTCTTTCAAGGCAAGCGCAGGCGGCTGATAACGATTGAAAATTTCGGCCAGCACTTCGATGGCGGCCGAGAGGCGGGCGGCGGGTGTCATGATTTATGACAGACGATAATTCGGGCTCTCGCGCGTGATCGTCACATCATGCACATGGCTTTCTTTCAACGATGCGCCAGAGATCCGCACGAAGCGAGCCTTGTCGCGAAACTCCTTCAGGTTTTTTGCGCCCGTATATCCCATCGATGCGCGCAGCCCGCCCGCAAGCTGGTGAAGCACATTCGAGACCGGGCCTTTATAAGGAACCTGACCTTCGACGCCTTCCGGCACGAGCTTCAATGTTTCGCGCACATCGCCTTGGAAATAACGATCGGCGGAACCTTCCGCCATCGCGCCGACAGATCCCATGCCGCGATAGGATTTGTAGGAACGGCCCTGATGCAGAAACACTTCGCCCGGGCTTTCTTCCGTGCCTGCCAATAGTGAGCCGATCATGGCGATATCTGCGCCTGCGGCCAAAGCTTTTGCAAGATCACCGGAATATTTGATGCCGCCATCGGCGATAACCACCGTGTTGGATTTTTTTGCCTCCTCGACAGCTTCGAGAATGGCCGTCAGCTGCGGCACGCCCACACCGGCGACGATACGCGTCGTGCAGATCGAGCCCGGCCCGATACCGACCTTGATCGCATCCGCACCGGCGTCGATCAGCGCTTTCGCGCCTTCCGACGTGCCGATATTGCCTGCGGCGACCTGAACCTTGTTCGAACTTTGCTTGATGCGTTTCACCGCTTCGATGACACGATCGGAATGGCCGTGGGCCGTATCGATCACGAGAAGATCGACACCTGCGTCGATCAGAAGCTGGGAACGTTCGAACCCGCCATCGCCGACTGTCGAAGCAGCGGCAACGCGCAGGCGGCCCTGCTCGTCCTTCGAACTCATCGGGTGAAGACGCGCTTTCTCGATATCTTTTACAGTCATCAGGCCGGTGCAGTTACCGGCGTTATCAACGACAAGGAGTTTTTCGATGCGGTGTTTATGAAGCAGGTGCTTTGCTTCATCCTGCGTGACGCCCATCTGCACGGTGATGAGTTTTTCTTTCGTCATCAGCTCGCCGACTTTTTGCGATGGATCGTTCGCAAAACGCACATCGCGGTTTGTGAGAATACCCAACAGACGGCTTGGTCCGGTTCCGCCGTTCTGCGTGACAGGTAAACCCGAAATGCCGTAACGCTTCATCAATTCAAGTGCCTGCGCCAGCGTCGCTTCGGGCTGAATGGTGATGGGTGACGACACGATGCCGGATTCGAAACGCTTCACGCGCGCGACTTCTTCCGCCTGCAATTCCGGCGACAGGTTACGGTGAATGACTCCAAGTCCACCTTCCTGCGCCATCGCGATGGCAAGGCGGGCTTCAGTGACGGTATCCATGGCAGCAGAGATAATCGGCAGATGCAGGTTGATCGAGCGCGTGGCGCGCGATGAGACATCGGCTTCAGTGGGAAGAACGCCGGAGGCACCGGGCCGCAGCAGGACATCGTCAAAAGTGAGCGCCTCGCGCCCGAACGGACTGTCTACAAATGCGGCCATTGCCAACTCCAATCATACAGGTTGGCAATGGTTGTTAGCATATGTTTTTTAAAAAGCCTAGATATCGAAAATCGGATAAAGCCTACTTATTAGAGACTTTCTGCTTTTTTCTTTTATCCAGATCATCCAGAATTGTTGAATTTCTCGATACCGCCTCCAGGATTGCGGCCTCCATTGAGCGTACGGAAGATGAGTAACCTTGCTCAAAAATTGTTTCTATGAATCTTTCTGAACGGCCATTATCAATTGCGGGCAACAGGTCACTTGCCTTGAAATTACGGATCTTCCACTTACTGTCGATAGTAGGATCGAGGGCACCTTCCTTGTCATGCGAATGCTCAGCAGAGTCATATGCACCGCTGCCATTTGGTGAAAGCATAAGAGCTATTCCAAGTGTTGTTTCGGTAAGACCTGCGCCTTTAGCATTAGGGATACTGAAATCTTGGTCTTTTTGATAATCGAGCCACAAAAATAAGGGAATTTCATTGAGTTCTTTCTCAGAGATCTTCAAGTCGCGCGCGCCTTGTAGAATGAGTGCGCCAAGCTCTTTGGCTTCTTTTAAGAAATCAGTTTTGAAAAGCAATTCTCGCGTAGAATCGATCATCTGCCCTTCAGCAAGTTTTTTATCTTTAAATTTAAAACTAAATTCCTCTTTCATGCCTTTCGGTAGCTTGGGAGAAAACATGAGGCTTAGAAAGGCTTTTTCTCCCTCTGTTTTTGGAACGTAATTCTCAAACTTGGTCCTTAATTTTTTCAGATCTTCAAGACCATTAAAATCAGGCAGCAGTTTATTTGTGCCGGCGAAATTATTATTGTTCGTTGTGCGCGTAATGGTACTCATTAGTCCTCACAATTAAATCCCTGTATTTATAACAATTTTCAGGGATGAATTGTAAAAAAACCAACAGCAATATTAATTGCCTCTAAACCCCTGCGCCACAACGAACATTTCCGAACTGCCCGAGCGGCTGGCCGGCGGCTTGACATGCTTGACCGTGTCGAAAGATTTTTTTAGATTATTGACGAGGGTTGCCCCCGCGCCGCCCTGAAAGACCTTGGCAATGAAACTGCCGCCGGGCTTCAGGATTTCTTCCGCAAACATGACTGCTGCTTCAACAACGGCAACGATGCGCAAATGGTCCGTGCGCTGATGGCCGATTGTGTTCGGCGCCATATCGGACAAAACAATATCCGCTTTTTCACCGAGCGCTTCGGTAATCAGACGTGGCGCATCGTCGTCCATAAAATCCATTTCGAAAATAATCGCACCCTTGAGCGGTGCGACGGGCAGTAAATCGATGGCGACAAGCTTACCTGTGTCGCCGATTTTTTCCATGACCACCTGGCACCAGCCGCCGGGCGCCGCGCCGAGATCGATCACCTTCATGCCAGTTTTCAGCAAGCGAAACCGCTGGTCGATTTCAAGCAACTTGTATGCCGCGCGCGAACGGTAGCCTTCCTTATGTGCCTTTTCGACATAAGGATCGTTCAGCTGGCGCGTCAGCCAGCGTTGCGACGAGGCTTTACGGCCTTTTCCTGTTTTCAACTTTTTCATAAGCTGTTGTTAAGCGCTAATCTTTTCTCGGTAAAGGGCGGCGCAGGCGCATATCGCCGGGGCGGATACCGGGCGCCGTTGCATCGGTCAAAGGGAAACCGTCCTGCCGCATCATCTCGATCAGCAATCCCTCACGTAAGCCACGATCAGCGACGCGTACGCGTTTTGATGGAAAAGCATTGCGAATGGCCTCGAAAATCGCGCAACCCGCGAGAACCAGATCGGCACGCTCGCGGCCAATGCATGGATTTTCCATGCGCTCTTCATTCGACAGCATGAGGATTTCCTCGATCACGCTGGCAACATCATGATCGCTCATCCAGAGACCGTCGACACGACGGCGGTCATAGCGCTTGAGACCGAGATGAAGACCCGCGACCGTCGTCACCGTGCCGGATGTACCGAGCAGGTGAAAATTTCTTTTTGCCGCCGCGCGCGCAATGTTTTCGCGATCTGGAAATTCATCGAGCGATTTGGCGACTTCTTCGACCATCGCTGCAAAACCTTCCTGCGTGATGTCCGCGCCGCCGCCATACCGCTCGGATAATGTCACAACGCCGAACGGCAGCGACATCCAACTGACGACCTTCGGCATCTCTCCCGGCGTGCAGGCGATATAGGCGAGCTCTGTCGAGCCGCCGCCGATATCGAAAATAACCGCCGAGTCCGCTTCCGGATCGATCAGCAGTTCACAGCCGCGCACGGCCAGACCCGCCTCCGTCTCGCGGTCGATGACCTGGAGCGTGAGGCCGAGTTCACTCTGCAGTGTTTCGAGAAATTCCGCGCCATTACTCGCAGAGCGGCAGGCTTCGGTCGCGATCAGGCGCGTGCGGTTGACCCGCGCCAGCGCCATTTTTTCCTGACAAATGCGCAGAGCCGCCATGGCGCGGTGCATTGCCCGCTCGGACAGCTTGCCATCGGTCGCCAGCCCTTCGCCGAGGCGGACAATCCGTGAAAACGTGTCGACGACGCGAAAGCCGGGCGGTTCAGGAATAGCAATCAAAAGACGGCAATTATTGGTGCCAAGATCGAGCGCCGCATAAACTGGCACCGTTGCGGGCTGTTTTTGCCGCCTGTCATACGGAAAAGGGACGATTTCAGGGGCTTTGTTTTGTTTGTTATGATCGCTCATCGCCAGCCTTGAGAAGATATTGATTATATTAGGCGATCACTCAAGAAAGTCCAAACGCGACCGCTACAATTCAATGTGACGGGCCCTCTCTTGACATGTGCGCAAAATAACGAAGGTATAGCGCTGTTGAGTCCGGCGAAAATACCTAAGTTGGGGGATCGTCTAACGGTAGGACTGCAGACTCTGACTCTGCCTATCTAGGTTCGAATCCTAGTCCCCCAGCCAAAATTCTCGAAACTAGAATTTATATTTGTTCTTCAAGATAAACTTTCAGAACTGTTTGAATCCTAGCCCGCCAGCCAAAATAATTTACTCATCTCACTTCCGGCCTCAGCTTCTCCGCCAGGATCGACGAGAACAGATACAGCGATGCTGGGCTGAAATGCATGCTGTCGTAAGCCATCGGCTGATCGAAGCGCATTTGCTCGTTCGGAAAATCGGCTCTCACGCGTGCGGTCGCTGTATCATCGAACCTGTCCGGAAACAGTTTCTGCATTTCGACGATCTGCATGCCCTGCAATTCAGGAGCACCTTTGATTTTTTCGATGCAGTCGAGGACGTATTTGTCGATAAACGTGTAAAAATCGGTTTTCGTCTGGAAAACGCGCTGCGTGACGAGGACGAATTTGATACCGCGGCTTTCGGCAAGCGCTTTCATGCTGCGAATGTTGTCGATCACAGCGAGAACCGTTCCCTTATAGCTGTTCTCGTCGATCCTGATGCCGAGATCGTCCGCATTCGGCGTCACGGTCGTGAATTCCTGCAGTGATGCGTTTTTAATGAACGCATCCATCCGCTTGTTGTAATCTAACGTCTGGAAAAGCTTGACTCCGAACGGCCAAGGCCAGATGGCCGCAAAGCTCGGTTGCGTCAGCGTGCTGTTTCGCATTTCAAACCGCAAGGCCGTGCGGAAATGCGTATAGTCGCGCTTGAAATTCGGCCAGCGTGACGCGTGGTAAATATCGTTGATCGGCAGGTAGGCGACGATCATATCCGGTTGATAGACAAAGCCGCTGGTGACAAGATCTGCGATATTTTCCTGGCTCGTATAGCCACCCGTTCCGGCGTTGATCACGCGAATATTTTTTGATGTCTGGCGCTTCAGGAGATCGCCAACAAGATAAGGCCACGGCTGGAAAGTGGTGGAGCCGCCAAGAAACAAGATACGGTATTCGCCCTGCTTCTTTTTCTCGTCGGAAATTTTCAGATCGTCCGGCAGCACACCGTGGCCGAACTGGTCGAACGCGATACCGCCTTGGATCATGCCGAAATCATATTCGACGCCATCGAGGCTGTAGAGCATGGATTTTTCTCCAGCCACCCAGTAGCGGCCCTGCCCGTCGGTCCTGTAGGAATAACTTTTATAAGGATGTGCGAAATGCGTACCGACGCCACTCGGCAAGCCCATTTTCATTTCAAGCGGCGTCACCGCGATAAAATTATAAATGCCGGCCATAATATCGGCGCAAAACAGAAACAGCACGGCAAGGATGGCCCAAAAGATTTTTTTCTTGCGATCGTTCATGATCTTTTTACTCAGTCTCTTTCGAATTTATCTTCGTAATTCTGCTTAAGCGCCATATCCTGCTCTTCCTTGCGCAGCATGCAATTGCCGACAATGAGGACTTCGATATCGGTGCCCATGAAGCAACGAAACGCATCTTCAGGCGTACCGACGATCGGCTCGCCGCGCACATTGAAACTGGTGTTCACGACGACCGGACAATCAGTCATCTCCTTAAATTTCGAAATCAGCGCGTGGTAACGCGGATTAGTTTCGGCATGCACAGTCTGGATGCGTGCGGAATAATCGACATGCGTTACGGCAGGAATTTCCGAGCGCGGCACATTCAGCTTGTCGATGCCGAAAAGTGCCCGCTCCGCCGCATTCATTTCAAGCTGGCGGTTTTCTTTCACGGGCGCAACGAGAAGCATATAGGGCGAATCCGTTTCAAGGTCGAACCAATCGCCGGCATCTTCGCGCAGAACGGAAGGCGCGAAAGGACGGAAACTTTCGCGGTATTTGACTTTGAGGTTGAGCAGTTTTTGCATCGTCTTCGAGCGCGGATCACCGAGAATGGAACGCGCGCCCAATGCGCGCGGGCCGAACTCCATACGCCCCGAAAACCAGCCGACGGCCTTGCCTTCGCTGAGCGCCTTCGCGGTTTCGTTGAAAAGCGCCGCATCATCAAGCTCTGCAAAACGCGCACCGGCCGCGGCCAGCCTGCGCTTCGTGTCATCTTCTTCAAAAGCAGGGCCAAGATAGCTGCCCTTCATCATGTCTTTTCCGGTCGCTTTGCGCGGCAGGTTGCTGTGCTGGTAGCAGGCTGCGAGCGCTGCGCCCAAGGCCCCGCCCGCATCACCCGCCGCAGGCTGGATCCAGATATTTTCGAATACGCCATCGCGCAGGATTTTACCGTTGGCGACACAGTTAAGCGCAACGCCGCCTGCGAGACAGAGATTTTTCATTCTCGTCTCACGGTGAAGCGCGCGTGTGATACGCAGCACGACTTCTTCCGTCACAGCCTGAATAGAAGCGGCGATATCCATATGAAACTGCGTCAGCAGCTCTTCTTCACGGCGCGGCTTTGCACCGAAAAGGCGATGGAATTTTTCCGTCGTCATCGTCAGGCCGGTGCAATAATCAAAATAGGACATATCGAGACGGAATGAGCCGTCATCTTTCAGATCGATGAGATGCTCCAGTATGGTTTGCACAAACCGAGGCACACCATAGGGCGCGAGCCCCATCAGTTTATATTCGCCGGAATTGACCTTGAAACCGGTGTAATAAGTGAAAGCCGAATACAGCAGGCCGAGCGAATGCGGAATATGAATTTCTTTCGTCAGCAGCAGTTCATTGCCCCGGCCGATACCGGCGGATGTCGTCGTCCATTCGCCGACACCGTCCATCGTCAGTACAACAGCGTCATCATAGGGCGACGGATAAAAGGCCGATGCGGCATGGCTGAAATGGTGTTCGCAAAACAGGATTTTCTTCTGATCTGCCAAAACAGGATCAATATTTTTTAACGCCTTGATCAGCATGTCTTTCTGAAAAAGTTTTTCGCCGACCCAGACCGGCATCGCTTTTGCGAAAGATTTGAAACCGCGCGGCGCGAAGGTAAGATAGGTTTCAAGGAGCCTTTCAAATTTCAGAAACGGCTTGTCGTAAAAAGCAATGAAATCGATTTCACCGGCACCGGCACCTGCCTGTTCAAGGCAAAAGCGCACGGCATTTTCCGGAAAGTCCGGATCATGTTTCCTGCGCGTGAAGCGTTCTTCCTGCGCGGCGGCGATGATATCGCCATCATGAACAAGCGCGGCCGCGCTGTCATGATAATAGGCAGAAAGACCGAGGACGCGCATGATCGTGAGGGCTCAGAAGATCGTGTAAATAAACGGCGCGACGGCGCTGCCTTTGGTCAGCACGATCAGCCCGCCGAAAATCAGCATCAGGATGATCAGCGGCAGCAGCCAGAACTTTTTGCGCTCTCTCAAAAATTCCCAGAATTCGGCAAAGAACGACATATTTAACCTCTAGAATTGTTTCGTCATGGAACCGCGCGCCGGGCCGGGCGTGCGATCGATCCAGTAAGATTTTGCTTCCTTATCGCGTTGCAAACGCAGCAGGTCCTTGCCGGATAATTTCACGAAAAGTCCCATCGGCACGAAAGCGCCGAAATAAATGACACCCATTACGAGCGGGTTCACGATATGATGTAGCGCAAGGCCAAGTTTGTGCCAGAATTTGTTCAGCGGCGCGAGCAGATGCGGAATGGTGAGGGCAGGAACAAGAAACAGTACGGCAACACCCATCGCCCACCAGCGCACGTGATGGCCAAAAAGGAACGGCACAAAAGCGATCAGCGTGAAAACGACAAAAAATGTGATACCGAAAGCGCGTTCCGAACTGTGCTTCACTTTACGAAACGATGCCGTTTGCTCTGCACTCATAATACCCTGCTTGATTCCTCTGGAATGGCTCCGGTCTCTATGCCAGCCGTCAAAGACGAAGGCAACTTGGGCTTGCACCAGATTTATGTTTAAAAGTGACTTTGAAAGACCAATAATATCGCGCTAAAAGGGGTAAAATGCAGGAGGCAGCCATGGACTTCAAATTCGAGATTTTTGTGCTGGTCGAAAAGCCTGTCGCGCAGGTTTATGCGGCCGTTTATGAACCTCAGCAACTTTCAAAATATTTCACCACAGGCGGTGCCAGCGCCCCGTTGCAAGCAGGCGAAACCGTGACATGGGAATTTCACGATTTCCCCGGCGCGTTTCCGGTCAAGGTTCTCAAATCCGAGCAGAAGAGGGTGATCGCTTTCGAATGGGAAGCCAATGAAGGCGGCTATAATACAACAACCGAATTTTCATTCGAGGACCTGGGTCCGCACACGACCAAGGTGACTGTGAAAGAATCCGGCTGGCAGCACACGCAAAAAGGGCTTGAAAGCTCTTATGGCAACTGTTTCGGCTGGACGCACATGCTCTGCTGCCTGAAAGTCTGGCTGGAGCATGGCATCAATCTGCGTGAGGGCTCTTTCAAGCCTTCGGAAAAGGTAGCTTAACTCTTCACAAAGCGTTTTATGGCTGTTATGTACGGCACATCCGAAACGGCTTTTCCTTGGTAGCTCAGCGGTAGAGCAATCGACTGTTAATCGATTGGTCGTAGGTTCGATCCCTACCCAAGGAGCCATTTTCAATATAACAGCTATGGCTCACAAGTTGCTTTAAGTATAAGCCATAAGTGCGGGCATAGGGGCTCGAGCACGAATCAGCAGCAAAAATTTCTTATGATGAAACCAGAAAACTCCAACCTCGATAAGACGTGGGAGCTTGAAGATATTCTATCAAGCAGCAACATATTGCGCGGCATCCTCGATAACAGCGACGAATGCATCAAGGTTCTCGATTTCGAAGGTAGGGTTCAATTTATGAATCTGGGTGGCCAAAAAGTTATGGAAGTCGACGACTTCGCTACCATCGCAAGCTGTCCATGGATCGGGTTTTGGAACGGCCCTTATGAACATCTTGCACAACAAGCCATCAGCGAGGCGCAAGCAGGCAGGACAGGAATATTCGAGGGTGAATGTCCGACCGCCAAAGGTACGAAAAAATGGTGGAGCGTTCGCGTCTCTCAATTCAAAGGCGAGAATGGTAAAAACTATTTGCTGTCGATTTCACGCGACGTCACGCTTGTCAAGCAGGCGCATGAGCAGATGGCACTCATTCAGCAGGAGTTGCAGCACCGCATTAAAAATATGTACAGCGTTGTCCAGTCTGTTGCATCGAACACGATGCGCAACGCAACATCGCTCGAAGATGCAGGCGACACCTTGAGCGCGCGCCTCATTGCACTGAGCAAATCGCATGCATTGCTAACAACCGACAATGAAGCGGCAGATATTAATAATGTTATTGAAGCTGCCATTACGCCATGCGCTGACAAAAGAAAAAAACGAGTTTTGTTAAATGGGCCTTCAATTCAACTTGCTTCGAAGCCTGCACTTGCCTTGGGTATGGCCCTGCATGAACTTTGCACCAACGCAATAAAATATGGCGCACTTTCTAACGAAAGCGGAATTATTTCCGTAAACTGGGATGTAGTTGAAGATGCGACGGGGTCACACCTCAAATTGCACTGGGAAGAAAATGGCGGGCCAATCGTGAATGCGCCGAAGCAAAAAGGTTTTGGCTCGCTCCTTATTCAACGCGCACTTGCGACACAGGTCGAAGGTGATGTCGATCTGGATTTCGCAACGGCGGGCGTCACTTTTAAATTCAAAGCGCCTCTCGCAAATATGCAGGCGATAATCGCGCTGAACTAGTGCCTTGTTCCTGAAACTCATTAAAACACAAAAACGCAAATGGCTTATTTTCAGCCTTTTGATCATTGTTATGCTGCTTGCGATTTATCGCCTTTATTTTTATGGACCGCCAACCTGCATGAACATACCCGCACCTTCAGAAACATCTTATCATGATGCTGAGGGGAATTTCTGCAACCCGCCCGGCAGCCCAAAGCGCCAGTCGACGCGCGCAGATATGCGGAAGTTTCTGTTCGATGGCCTGACAGGCCGCCGCAATAATTCACCTGATGTTCCACGGGAACATGTCTTGTCAGATAGTGATGCCGCAAAAGGGTGGGATGCTCGGCAAGGTGACAAGCTTCAATGGCTTGGCCACAGTGCCTTTCGCTGGAAGCTCGACGATACCGTACTTATTAGCGACCCGCTGCTGACTGATCGCGCCAGTCCTTTTTCATTTATCGGACCGAAACGTTATGTGCCCTCCCCGCTAAAGCCTGAACAGGCCGCAGCAGATATCGTGCTAATCTCCCACAATCATTATGACCATCTAGATTTGCGTACGCTGGCGCGGCTCCCAAATAAAGAGACAGTTCAGGTTATCGTCCCGCTTGGCAATTCTGCATCCGTGAGAAGCGCAGGCATTTCAAACGTGATCGAACTCGATTGGCATCAGTCCATCACGATCAGGGATTTAAAAATCACACTGCTGCCGGCCATTCATTTTTCGGCGCGCTGGACCAATGACCGCAACAAAACATTGTGGGGCGGTTATGCCGTGGAAAGCTCACAACACAAAATCTACATGTCGGGCGATACGGCTTACCATCCCGACGCTTTCAAAAAAATCGGCGAGCGATACGGGCCGTTCGATTACGGCCTCATCGCCATCGGCGCTTATGAACCGCGCAGTATCATGATTGCGAGCCATGTAACACCGGAAGAAGCGGTGCAGATTGGCCGTGATGTGAAAGCTAAAACGCTTGTAGGACATCATTGGGGCGCGCTGGTGCTGACGCCGGAAAACCCGTTCGAACCACCTGTACGCTTTAAAGCTGCTGCAAAAACCGCGGGTTATCCAGATCAGGATACGTGGATTATGAAAGTCGGCGAAACGCGCGCGTTTTAAATATCTTTTTTCCTGACCGGCATCGACCAGAATTTTTCCATCGCGAGATAAGTCAGCGACACTGTCCAGCCGATCATGATAAGACCGTGCAACACTTCGGCGCTGGCGAGCATGCGTAGACTTCCCTTAGGGACAATTTCGCCAAGGCCAAGCGAGGCATAGGTTGAGGCCGAAAAATATAGCCTGCTTTCGAAACTCTGTAGCGTCAATGTCGCCTTCTCGATATGACCCGTGAGCTCACCCAGCGCCGTGTAATTTTCGACAAGAAAATAAACGGCGCCGTAAATCCAGATATTGATCATATGCGCAATGAAGATGGGGCCTATGATAAAAAGAACGTGCATGCGCGGTGCGATTTTAATGCGTAGCAGGGTGCTCCACGCGCCATGCAAAATTTCATAAGTGACATAACTGGTCAGCAGGATCGTCGAAATGCTGATCAGCGAGAGAATAAAAAATCCGGCGTTCATTCACAATCTCAAATGAGGCTCGAAAGTTTGGTGATTATTTCTTCTCGCCCTGCTGCTGCTTCAGCAATTCTTCGCGGGCCTTTTCGGCGCGCTTGAGAAGTTCTTCCTGCAGTTTCTTCTGCTGTTCCTGCAGCGCCTGCACATCCATCGCCGGGCCGTCATAGGCCTTGCCGAACGAGGTCAGCGGCACAGTCAGGTCAAGCGCGGCGCCCTGAATATTGCGCACCGTGAGGAAAGCGTTTTTGCCCTTTTTCATCG